>USOQ01000041.1 GCA_900556395.1 Candidatus Segatella caccae
TACGTTTGAGCAGTTCGCTGGCTGGCTCGTCATTCGGGTCTTGCGGTACAAGTTTCCCGTGAATGGCGAGGTCGAGGATTTTGCCCTTTGCTTGTTTTATTGCCAAATTAAGCGTTTCTCTACCATTTTCTATCTGTTGAACATATGTAAGCCATACTCTCAATTCATTATTAATACGTATCTGTTCTTGCAATGGTGGTAAAGGAATTCTCATATTTTGAGATTGTGTCAAAGAAATATTAACCTGCCCTGCACTACCTTTTGTAGATATAGAATTTATCTCTGACATTTCTTCAAGGTATGCTTTTAGATAAACATTGATTATTTCTTTATGCAAATATGGACGAATTAGTACAGCAGCTTGATTGAAGTTAGCTTGCGGAAGAGACTTTGGAATTAAAGCCAGTTTACCCAAAGGAGGACCAACTATATTCATTATTAAATCCCCAACCTCCGTTCGAGAACGTTGGAGTTTCCCATTATGCACTTCTTCCTTAATGTATTGCGGTTTAAAATCAAAATCAATTTCTTGATTTCTAAGATTGTACATTTTTATGTAGGGTATTCCCTCTGACACAAAGGCAGCTTTCTCTGGAGTACTACCGGAAGCAACGTATGCAATATCTTCCAACCTGCACCACTCCCATCCCTTCGGCAGTTCAAAGGGATAATGCGGCTTATCACAAGCAGCCTTAGATTTCTTTGGCTTCTTGATTTTTCCTTCTTTTATGAGGCGTTCTTTCTTGGCACGGATGCGTTCGAGGAGTACCGATGCAGGTTCATCATTAGGGTCTTGCGGTACAAGTTTTCCATGTATCGCAAGGTCGAGTATCTTTTGGCGTAACGCTTTAGTATTCATTCTGAGTTTTGTTTAATCTTCCTCTAATTTCTTTATTTCTTCATTCTCCTCAAACTCTGCAATCCATTCCTTCACCTTGGCTTGCAGCAAGGCTTTGTCGGGCAGATAGAGCTGGTAAGCCGCTGCATAGACGTTTGCGTCTTTAGGAAGAGTGAGTTCTACCAACGCATCGTTTTTCTCCTTGCAGAGCAAGATACCGATGGTAGGTTTCTCGAAGTCCTGCTTTACGTATCGGTCAAAGTAGTTGACATACATCTGCATCTGTCCGAGGTCCTGATGAGTGAGCTTGTCTATCTTCAAGTCGATGAGTACATAGCACTGTAACAATCGGTTGTAAAGCACCAAATCGACATAGTAGTTGTCTTCATCGAAAGTGAAGCGTTTCTGTCGAGCCTCAAAAAGGAATCCCTTTCCCATTTCAAGAAGGAAATTCTGCATCTTGCTGATGATGGCACTCTCCAGTTTTGACTCACTATAACTTTCATCAGGCTTCAAGCCGAGAAACTCCAATGTTATAGGCGACTTAATAACATCCGAAGGCTTTTCTATGGTCTGTCCCTCATTGGCAAGGTGCAATATCTCGTCTTTGTTACGACTAAGTGCAAGACGTTCATAAAGGCTTGATGCATATTGACGTTGCAATTGACGAACACTCCAGTTTTGCTGTTTGCACTCAACCTCATAGAAATGGCGTTCGTCAAGATTCTCGATACGCATAAGTACCAAATAATGTGACCATGAAAGCGTAAAATCCGGTTTGCTATTTTGAATTTGACAAACAGTGTCTGTCAAATTGCCATATACCATATAGAATTGCCTCATCTGTCTAAGGTTAGAATAAGACCATCCGTTTCCATATTTAGTGCAAAGTTGTTCAGAAAGTTGCTTAAGCACTTTCTTTCCGTATGCGGCACGCTCATATCCATTCTGCTCATCCTCGACAATGTATTTGCCTATTCCATAATAAGTATATACCATAGCTGTATTGATGGTTGTCTTTACTTGTTCTCGAGATGCCTCTATCAATTTTGTGATGTGCTCAAAGAGAGCATCCTCACGCTTCTGTATATCATTCATAATTAGTCCTCTTTAATGTTCCTCAACAACTTCTCCAACTCGCTCACCGCACTGCTGATGTTCTGGCTCTGCTCCTTGATTGTAGCCATCAGTTCGGCAAGCGTATGCTTTTCCTCTTCGCCACCTTGTTTAATCCAAGTGATGTCAAGCGAAGTCTTGTCACGAGCGGTAAGCTCCTCAACAGGGAATTTACGCCAACGACCAGAAAGATTCTTCTCGGCATCGTAAGTCTCGGTGCGAGCGTTGATGTTCTCTGGGTTGTAGCATTTCACGAAGTCATCGAGATGATGACGCTCCAGTTTGTTAGTGGCAAGCGTATGCTTGATATCAGTACGGTAGTCGTAGAACCACACCTCCTTGGTAGGTTGCCCCTTGGTGAAGAATAACACGTTGGCCTTGACACCCTGCGCATAGAAGATGCCAGTAGGCAGGCGAAGAATGGTGTGAAGATTAAACTCCGAGAGCAGACGCTTGCGGATAGTCTCGCCAGCACCACCCTCAAACAACACGTTGTCGGGCAGCACCACGGCAGCACGACCACCAGTCTTGAGCATCAGCATCATGTGCTGAAGGAAGTTGAGCTGATTGTTCTTCGTCTCCACATAGAAGTCCGGGCGATTGATGTCCACCGACCCTGCGGGACGAGTGCCGAAAGGAGGGTTGGCAAGGATGACATCGACCAATGTTTCGGGAGTTTTCTCCAAGGAGTCCTCGCATACGATAGGACTGCGGTCTGTGCCAACGCCATGCAGATAAAGGTTCATAGAAGCAAGCGTAACAACAAGAGGCGTAATGTCGTTTCCATGCAAAGCCTTGTTGCGTAGAAAATCACGCTTTGACTTGTCCTGCGACTGATGCTTCATATAGTCGTATGCAGCAAGGAGGAAACCGCCAGTACCACAGGCTGGGTCGCACACGGTCTCGCCAATCTGCGGACGGATGCAATCCACCATTGCCTGGATGAGAGGACGGGGAGTAAAATACTGTCCTGCGCCACTCTTCTTGTCCTGTCCATTCTTCTCCAATATACTCTCATAGATAGCACCCTTCACATCGCCATCCATGATAAGCCATTGTTCTTCGTCAATCATCGTGATAATTTTCTTCAGATATACAGGCTTGTCAATCTTGTTCTGAGCTTTGGTGTATATAGTTCCGATAAGATTTTCTTGGCTGCTCAGTAGTTTCAGAGTTTCCTCATATTGCTTGATGAGTTCTAATCCGTCCTGCTCCGTCAAGTCTTTCCATCTGTAACCCTCTGGGATGGATGAGTCCTCGCCGAAGATTTCCACGTTTTCGTCATCCATCTTCAAGAAAAGAAGATAGGTAAGCTGTGTGATATAATCTGTGAATCCGACACCAACTCCTGCAAGCGTAGTGGCAAGATTCCAAACTTTCTTTGTGAGCATCTGCTCGGTAGATATATTGTTTGCCATTTTTAAGCTGTTTTTCTTAATACTACAAAGTTAAACAATGAGAGAAGTGCCTCGTCTGCTTTCTGCATCGAGCCGAAAGCCCGAATCATCTGTGCAGCCTGTGTCTTGTCATCATCACGAATATCGCGCACGGTGCAAGCTCCGTTGGCTGCGATATAATCAACCACCTCGCTCATGAGCTGCTTCTGACGGTCAGAAATATCACGATGCCACTGTCCGCACCAAAGATTGAAATACTGTCGTGCCGTGGTACATACACAGTCGAGCCGCTCAATCTGCCCGAAGGCATAGCGCACAAGTTGGATGATGTTTGTAAGTGCATCACTCTCTTCTTTCTTGGCGGCACGGCGCACATGGTCGGGACAGACAATGGCATACGAGTTCCAAAGCTGCTTGGCAGAAAACTTATTGTTCTCCATCTTCAGTTTGTTCTCCAAGTCCTTCAACATAGAGTATGTTATAGGTTCACCGTTCTGATTGTACAATATGCGCAGAGCCTCTATCTCGTCCTGGTGGTCATGGCAATATTGCTCAAAGGCACTTGTCGTGTCCTTTGCCTCCTCCACGGAAAAGCCCTTTGAAATCAGCGTGTCCTCGCCAGGCATCAGCGTGGCCACGAAGCCAGCAGCAAGAATAAGGATATACTTGCGAGCATCGGCATGGTTAGCCACAGGAGCGACAAGCCCCTTGCGCTCATTGTTAGGCTCGTTGATGTCGTTGAAAGGTGGCAGTTCGCCACTCTCCAGGGCATTATATATGCGTGATGCAATAGCATCCATAGAGTCGTGGGCAAGACGCTCAAACTCCGCACGCTGCTCGCCATCCGCCTTGTTATGCAGTCGGGCAAGCGTGGAAGCAAGACGCTTGATATACATATCTGGAAGATTGCCGTGGGCGGTGCGCTCCAAAAGTACCTTTAATGTAATAACCTCCGTGTCTGGACCCTCGCCCTGTTCTGGGATAGACTTCGTATGTTCGGTAACGCCCACCGCATCCACCAAGAAGAAACAATCCTTGCTAACGGCATTAGGTGTGACATTGCGAAGCTGCTCATCGCCAATGGTGCGCACACCACGTCCCTTCATCTGAATGTAAAGCGGCTCAGACTCCACATCACGCATGAACATCACCACTTCAAGCGGTTTCACATCCGTGCCAGTAGCCACAAGCGTACAAGTAACGGCTATGCGGAAGTCACGGTCGTTGCGAAACTGACGAATCAGCTCATCGCTGTCGCCCGACGAGTAAGTGATTTTCTGCACATATCTATCCATGTCTGCATGAGGACAGACCTCACCGAACACATCCTTGGCAATATTGACAATATTCGTAGCATGAGCCTCGTTGAGTGCAAAGATAAGTGTTTTGGGCAGATATTCAAACTGCGGTTCACGCTGTGGGTCGTTGAACATTTCCGTATAAACGGCATCACGATAAGTAGTGAGAATAAGCTTTATTTGCGAAGGATTGATGACACTACGGTTTAGCTCCGTCTTGGAGTAGTTCTTAGTCTCCTTGCTGCTCACCTCCTCCGTTTTGCCAGTGTAACGGGTCTCCACCTTGACATGCTCACCCTGCATAATGGCACCGCCATTCTCTGTAGCTTCCGTTTTTATGCGATACACACGATTGTCCACATTCACGCCATCCACGATACTTTTCTCAAGCGTATAATTCACTATGCGGTTGTTGTTGAAGAAAGCCATAGTCTCCGGGATAGGTGTAGCCGTAAGACCGATAAGGCGAGCCGTGTCAAAATATTCAAGCACCCTGCGCCAGTTGCCATAGATGCTGCGATGACACTCGTCAATGACTATCATGTCGAAATAGTCGTGAGGCAAGTTGGGATTCTCTGGCAAAGTGACCTCCCCAGTGGTCTCATCCGCATCATCGTCATCACTATCTACAATTTCCTCACCTTTGAGCAGCGAGAACAACCGCTGTATGGTAGAGATAACCACATTGCTATCCTTAGGGATAGTGGACGATTTCAGGCGGTTGACGGTATATATCGTATTAAACGCCTCGCCATTCTCCGTCAGACGGAA
Source organism: Candidatus Segatella caccae (assembly GCA_900556395.1). GTDB lineage: Bacteria > Bacteroidota > Bacteroidia > Bacteroidales > Bacteroidaceae > Prevotella > Prevotella caccae. The sequence continues at coordinate 5,421 of USOQ01000041.1, forward strand.
AGTGCCGAACTCTACCTCCGCCTGCTTGCCGAGATTGTTTCTGTCAACCAAGAAAAGAATACGACGCATAGGTGTGTAAGCAAGCATACGATAGGCTGCAAGACAAGCCGTATAAGTTTTTCCTGCGCCAGTGGCAAGCACCATTAGTGCACGACTTTGCCCTGTGCGGAAACTCTTTTCAAGTTCCGTGACAGCCTCAAACTGACAGGTGCGAAGACCTTTGCTATTCAGCACTGGCAACCCTGCAAAAGGATCATCAATGCCGAGCATATCTACAATTTCCTTAGGCGTATGTATGCGATTGATTTCTTCCCATTCAACATTTGACTTGCGATAATCTTGAAAATCTACAACCTTGGCATTCGACTTATAAAGAAAAGGTAGTGGATTTTGCCATGCTTGGTAATAATCTGGCACCATCTTGGCATATGTAGCCACTTGCTCACTCACGATATTCGATGCCACATCTATTTCTTCTCGTTTGGCTTCAAGTACGCCACATGCCTTTCCGTTAATCATCAAGAAATAATCTGCTTCAAGATTACCTTTCAGCAGAGCTTCCCTAACGGCTACAGCATTCATTGTAGGCTCATACTCGTCACGATTGACAACTATCCAGCCTGCTTCGGCAAACAGTCTATCTATTTTAACTCTTGCTTTTTCCTCTGGTGTCATAATCATTCATTTTCATCTTCCGATAATGCAACATTATCAGAAGTATTCATTTTAAGATTTTGTTCCATTGTTTTTCTCATTCCATCCAGAACCTTTCCTTCGAATGAAAAGAATTTCGAACCTTGGTAAGCTTTGGATGGAGTTTGTTTTTCTTTTGTCAAGAAAGTCCCACATCTACGTTTAGAGCCTTGGCTATGCGTAGAAGATTTTCAGGTGGGGCTGGCTTGCATTTGTCACCCACTTAGAAACAGTCGCTTGATCTTTTCCTAAAGTTTCAGCAAGCCATTTGTTTGTTTTCTGTTCCTCCGCAAGAACGATTTTCAATCTGTTGACTTGTTCTCTTGACACAGTTAATAAATATATGTGGCAAAAATACAACAAAAAATCGGGATTAATTTAAATCCTATTGAATATTTTGTTGTTTTAGTATAAAATCAGCTAAATAATCAATTTATATTTGAAATATGTTTAGGGCGTGGAGCCTGTGTAGCCCATTTACGATACATGGTTCTTTTCATAAAACTCCATTTGTTCCCAAAATTTTAACCATAGTAGCTTATAGGCGGGCAAGATGCCACGCCCTCCCAGTGCATACTCGCTGATTATAGGCGGGCAAGATGCTGGTCTTTCTATATAAGTAATGAGACTATTGTATCATATCTAACGGCCGAAACCCGTGTGATGTTGCGAGGTGATGAAGGACATTTTAGTTACGTCTTTGTGCATCTGTCGGCGGTAGATGCAAAAGAAAAACAGGAAAAGAAAGATAGTTTTTAGGGAAATGAGGGAAAGTTGTTTTATTTTTTGTATCTTTGCACCATAAGAAGAACGTATATGGCGTATGTTCACGCCTATAAGAAAAAAAATGAAGATATGAATTATGCTCTTATCATAGCAGGTGGTTCTGGCAACAGAATGGGTCAGGACATCCCTAAACAGTTTATGCATGTAGAAAACTGTCCTATCATTATCCATACGATGATGGCATTTCAGAAACATCCTGATATTCAGGGTATTGCTGTGGTGTGCCTCGCAGGATGGGAAACGGTGCTGCAGTCGTATGCTAACCAGTTTTGTATCACCAAACTGAAATGGATTTTCCCTGGAGGTAGCAACGGACAGGAGTCGATACATAACGGAATCTATGGTCTGAAAGAGGCAGGCTGCGCTGATGATGATTTGATATTGGTGCATGACGCTGTGAGACCCTTGCTCTCTCAAGACATTATCTCTTCGAATATCGCCATCTGCCAGAAGTATGGTTATGCGATAACGGGCATCCAGTGCCGTGAGGCTATCTTAGAGAGTGAGGATGGTTTTACGACTACGACAAGCATACCTCGCGATAAGTTGATTCGCACCCAGACACCGCAGACATTCCGCTTGGGCAACCTCATTGCAGCTCATGAGGAGGCGAAGGAGAAAGGTATTGACAACTCTGTGGCATCATGCACATTGATGGCGGAACTGGGTGGCAGAAAGATGCATATAGTTCCAGGTTCGGAGAAGAATATCAAAATCACCACAGTCGAAGACTTGGAGATACTGAAAGCCTTGATGAAGGTACAACCTGAAGGATGGATCAAGTAAGAAAAGAGATGCCAGAAAAAACATTATATCTAAAAGATGTGGCGCGCCTATTTGCCGAAGGACTCGACTTAGAACGCTTGTGCGACAAGACGATACTCGTGGTGGGTGCCACAGGGCTGATAGGCAGCAGTGTGGTCGACGTGCTGATGATGAACCCACAGAGAGATTACAGGGTGGTGGCAGCAGGGCGCAACAAAGCGCGTGCTCAAAAAAAGTTTGCCGCTTATTGGGATGATGCTTCTTTTGGCTTTGCACAGATAGATGTCACCCAGCCACTAAGTGAGGCGATTCTCGTCTATGGCCTTGGTGCTGTGGAGAGCGAGCAGACCTTAAAGATAGACTATATCATCGACGCAGCGAGTAACGCCAGTCCTAACTTTTTCCGTGAAAAGCCTGTAGAGGTGATGAAAGCGAATTTTGATGGTGTAGCCCACCTGATGGAGTTTGGACTTCGACACGGGATGAGTCGACTGGTGTATATATCCTCGGGTGAGGTATATGGCGAGGGTGACGGCAGTGAGTTCACAGAACTAAGTAGCGGTTATGTGGACTGTGCTTCGGTGAGAGCTTGTTATCCTTCGTCGAAGCGTGCAGCAGAGACACTCTGTATGGCTTATGGTGCAGAGTATGGTGCTGATGTGGTGATAGCCCGTCTGAGTCATACCTATGGCCCAGGATTTACGGAGAGCGACAATAGAGTGTATGCTCAGTTTATTCGCAATGTGCTGCGTGGTGAGGATATCGTGCTGAAGAGTAGGGGGGAAGCTTTCCGCTCATGGCTCTATGTGGTGGATGCTGCGCATGCCATCCTACGTCTCTTGCTGGATGGTGAGAGAGGTAATGCCTATAATGTGGCACATTCAGAATCGAATGTCACGATAAGGGAGTTGGCAGAAGTGATAGCTACGTTGGCCAACCGAAAGGTGGTTTTTGATATCCCTGAGAGTGATGTGATGCAAGGCAATACCACCCCCGTCACCAAGGCAACTTTTAATACCGATAAGCTCAAGGCTTTGGGATGGAAACCACTCTGGGATGTAGAGGATGGAATGAAGCACACGTTAGCTTCATTTTCGGATAAGTAAAGAGCTGCAAAAATCGTTTGCATCATATCAAACGATTTTTGCAGTAAAATGCCTAAAAAAATGAAAGTACTTGCGATGGCCGATGAAAGTACTTTCAACAGCCATCGCAAGTACTTTCGTTGGGCATCGCAAGTACTTTCGTTTTTTAGGGGTATTATTTTAGTTTTTTCTTGATTTCTTGCCAGGTTTCTCTTTTCTCCATGTTGAGATAGTAGCGCAGATGTTTTTCTACGCGTTGTTCTACTGGCGGCAACTGCATATAGTCGCCAAAGAAATGACGTAGGTACTGGTCGTACTGTTCGGGCAGGAGTACGGTGGTGTCTTCGAAAGAGAAGGCTTTACCCTCGCCCAACCATGACTTGGGGAAAATCTCTCGTTTGTGGTAGGAACCTGTATATACCTGTACATTCTGTGCCTTATCGAAGTCGTAGAGATGGCTCAGATGGTCCATCTTACAGATGAAATGTCGGCGCAGTTGGCGACGGAAGAAGTAAGCGGCTGTCTTCACGGCAAATCTTCCCCACGTCTTGCGGTCCTTGAGAAGAGCCAGATATTCGGCAAAGGTGTTGCGGGTGGAGATGGCGTTGAGACAGTTGATGTTCTTCACATATTGTCGCTGCAAGGCGTATGCCTTTTCCTCATCGTCATCGGTGGCATCGAGAGGAAAGATGTCTACAAAGAGGCCGATGATACAGGGGCGTTCTTTCTCCTCGATGAGCGTGGTGTTCTTGTTGACCAACTTGGAGAAATAGAGTGGATAGTGCTCGTTGTTGTAAGGCGTGACAACCTCATACTCGCCGAAGTCTTCGTGGCGAGCTATCTCAAGAAAGCGATCATAGTCGGGGCGAGGCATGATGACGTCGATGTCATCGTCCCAAGGAATCATACCCTGATGGCGTACAGCTCCGATAGCAGTTCCTGCACAACAATAGTAGTGTAGGTTATGCCTCTGACAGATACTGATGAATGTCTTCAGAATGTCGAGAATGGTAGTATTCCATTCTTCCTTGATGTTCTTGATGTCCATAGTGCTCTTTGTTTGATGAGAGAGAAAAGAGTATAGAAGAGTCTGCTGCTTGCAAGAGACTGCTGGTTTCTACCAGCAGTCTTCTCCCATGACGTTGGCGATGGTTATCTTGGCAGCTTCCTTCTTGCTGAGTTGGTGGGTCCATGGAGCACGCCCCTTGGTGGAAGCGCCAGGACCATGATTGCCGTATTCATAGTAACGTGCAGTCTGTTCGTTTTTAGCGTTGCGCCAGTTGTGCCAACCCTCTGGGCGGATGTGCTTGCCCATCTCACAATCGATGAAGAGCGTATAGGCATAGGGACGCCAAGGACGACCGAGGTAGACCTGTGTGGCTTCGGGTGAGGCTGTGAGTCGACACTTGTGGAATACATAGCCATACTGCTGTCCAGCAGGAGTAGAGGCTGCCGTGATGTAGCTGTTGATCTTGCTATGGATTTCACAGTTCTCAAACCAAGCGATGGAAGGACCGAAGATGAAGTCGGTGGTTCCCTCTATATAGCAGTCGTAGAACACAATGCGAGTGCCAGCAACGCCCGTATACACGGTGTCTTGATTGCCTAAAAGACGGCAGTTCTGAACCAGGATATGGTCGCCCTCTGTATGTAGTGCAACAGCCTGTCCGAGTCGAGCAGCATTATTCTCTATGGTTATGTTTTTGAGGGTGATGTAGCTGCCCTGCACCTTGAGTGTATAGGTGCGGAACGTACCCATAGGCTTGCCCTTAACAGCGGTCTCTGAGTCGAGTCCTCCTACTGGCATCTTGATATTGGCATGATCGTCCCAGGTGATGATGGTATGGTCGCGGTCTTCGCCACAGATGGTGATGTTGGTAAGCCATGAAGGGATGATGAGTTTCTCCTTGTACACTCCTTTCTTGACGTAGATGACCTTGGTGTAGTCCATAAAGGCGCGACATACCTCAATGGCTTCATCGATGGTGCGGAACTCACCCGTTCCGTCGCGTGAGACGACAAGGGTGTCGGGGTTGTCGTACTTGTTGGTAGCCAACATAGGGATGACTGCCAACGTGGTAAGGATAGTAAGAATTAGTTTTTTCATCGTTGCTTTATTTGCTTTATAGTTGTTTTTTTATAGGATGCGCTGTACGTCTTGCAAGCCCTCTATGGTCTTGAGGTTATCCATGATGACCTTGACGTCATCGCGGTCGTGGATTCTGATTTCGATGCACCCATCGAAGATACCATTTTCGCTGTTGATAGTGAGCTTGTGGATGTTGACGTTGAGCTGGTCGCTGATGACGCGGCTCACATCAAGGAGCAAGCCTTTGCGGTCGATACCTTTAATCTCGATAGTAGCGTCGAAGAACATGAGTTTGTGCATCTTCCACTTGGCATCGACAATGCGGTTGCCATAGCTTGACTTGAGTTTAGCAGCGACAGCACAGGAACGCTTGTGTAGTTCGATACAGCCCTTGTTGTCGATGTAGCCCATGATGTCGTCACCAGGGATGGCGTGACAGCAAGAAGGGAAGATGAACTGCGAGATATTCTCCTCGGTGATGATGAGTGGCTTCTTCTTGTTGAAGTCTTTGCCCACCACCATGAGCTGCTGTGTCTTAGCCTCTTTGTCGTCAGCTTTCTTGTCCTTCTCTTTACCTTTGCCGAGGAAGGGGATATAGTTTCTCCAGCTTGTAGCCGACTTGTCCTTCTTGTTCTTGCCATGCAGTTCGTCGAGGTCTTTCTCGCCGAGCAGGATGCAGTGGTCGCCCAAAGCCTGATAGAAGTTTTCGTGCTTCTGTATGTGATGGTAGTCGCAGAGCTTGTCGAGGATGGAGTTGTTGGTTTCGAAGCCGTTCTTCTTTAGCCATTCGTTGAGAATGTCTTCGCCTTTCTTCTGTATCTCGCGGTTGTCGCGACGCAAGATGGCTTGGATTTTACTCTTGGCCTTGGCTGTGCTCACGAAGTTGATCCAGGAGGGTTGTACGTGCTGGCTCTTGCTGGTAAGAATCTCTACCTGGTCGCCACTCTGCAACTTGTGGCTTAGTGGAACCAGCTTGTGGTTTACCTTGGCGCCGATGCAGTGGCTTCCTAAGAAGGTGTGTATCTGGAAGGCAAAGTCGAGGGCTGTACATCCTGCTGGCATTGTCTTGATTTCGCCCTTGGGAGTGAAGACGAATATCTCGGAAGCGAAGAGGTTGAGCTTGATGGCATCGAGAAAGTCCATAGCATCGGGCTGTGGGTCGTCGAGAATCTCCTTGATGGTTCCCAACCAGTCGTTGAGTTCGTTCTCGTCCTCAGTATACTCTACGTCTTCGCCCTCTTTGTATTTCCAGTGTGCGGCAAAGCCCTGTTCAGCCACCTCGTCCATGCGGTCGCTTCGTATCTGTACCTCTATCCATCGTCCCTGCTTACTCATGAGGGTGACGTGGAGAGCCTGATAGCCGTTGGCCTTGGGATGGTTGAGCCAGTCGCGTAAGCGGTCGGGGTGGCTCTTATATATCTGGCTGATAGCCACATAGATGTTGAAACATTCGTTGACCTCGTTGCTGCGTTCTTGAGGGGTGAAGATGATGCGAACAGCAAGGATGTCGTATATCTCGTCGAAGCTCACGTGCTTGTTCTGCATCTTGTTCCAGATGGAATATGGGCTTTTGACACGTGCCTTGATCTTATACTGTATACCCATCTTGTCGAGCTCTTTCCTGATGGGAGCAGTAAACTGTGCGAAGAGAGTGTCGCGCTGAGCTTCGGTGTCGGCTAACTTATGCTCGATGTTGGCGTATTCCTGTGGATGGTCGTAGCGGAAGCTGAGGTCTTCGAGCTCGGTCTTAATCTTGTTGAGACCGAGACGGTTGGCAAGCGGTGCATAGATATAGAGCGTCTCGCCCGCAATCTTGTACTGCTTGTTGGCGGGCTGCGATTCGAGGGTTCGCATGTTGTGCAGACGGTCGCATATCTTGATGAGAATGACGCGGATGTCATCGCTCATGGTGAGCAGCAACTTCTTAAAGTTCTCAGCCTGTGCCGAGGCTTTGTCGCCAAAGATACCACCGCTAATCTTGGTAAGACCATCTACAATCTGGGCTATCTTCTCACCAAAGATGTTGGAGATGTCTTCTACAGTATAGTCGGTGTCTTCCACTACGTCGTGCAGCAGGGCTGCACAGATACTGGTGGACCCCAGTCCCATCTCCTCGCAGGCTATCTGAGCCACAGCGATGGGGTGCATGATATAGGGTTCACCCGACAAGCGTCTTACACCCTTGTGGGCCTGGCGTGCAAAGTTGAAAGCTTTGGTGACGATGTCTACCTTTTTGCGATGGCGTGAAGCCACGTAGGTGTCAAGCAGATGCTGGAATGCGTCTCCAATGAGCTTATTGTCGGCCTGTTCTCTCTCTAAGTCTTTGAGGTTCTGATCGTCCATGGTTCTTGCCTCCTGAGCTATGTGTTAGTTAGATTGGTAACTATATATAATATAATAATGTGTATTATTTCACCTTGAGTTTCTTGCCTGCTCGGATGCTGTTGCCAGAAATCTTGTTGAGCTTGCGCAACTTGGACACGGTGGTGTGGTTGCGTGCTGCAATCTCCGAGAGGGTGTCACCGCTCTTGATGGTTACGCTACGGCTTCTACCTCCACGGCTGCGCTTGTTTCTTCTGCTACGGCTCTTGCTACGCGATGCTGTCGAACGATGACGGCTGCTATAGTAGTTGCCACGGCTTACTGCAGGTGCTTCCTGGTTTACCTCTACAATGGCACGCTTGAGCAACAGCTCATCGGTCTTGAAGTTATAGATGGAGTCTTCCTGGTCGATGAATGTGCCGACGAGGGTGGCAGGCAGACGAATCGCCATGGGCTTGTTGAGACCATTGACGATGTCGCGGCGATATTGTGGGTTGAGGTTACGCAGATGCTCAATGTTGATGTTGAGAACCTGTGCAATCTGTTCCAGATGAAGGTCTTTGTTGACTACTACCGTATCGGTCTTGACAGGCAACTCTGTCACCATAGGGCAGATGTTGTGGTCGCAATAGTAGTTCATGATGTAGTTGGCAGCGATGAAGGCTGGCACATATCCACGTGTCTCCTTGGGGAGGTAGGGATAGATGTTCCAGTAGTCGGCAGAGCCTTTGGCACGATGGATGGCCTTATTAACCTTATCAGGACCGCAGTTGTAAGCAGCGATGACAAGGCTCCAGTCGTCAAAAATCTTGTAGAGGTCGCTCAGGTAGTGAGCGGCAGCAAAAGAGGCTTTCACTGGGTCGCGGCGCTCGTCAATAAGGGAGTTGACCTCCAGGCCGTAGCGCTTGCCTGTGCCTATCATGAACTGCCATAGGCCTGTGGCACCCACGCGTGATACAGCGGTAGGGTTGAGTGCAGACTCGATGACAGGTAGATATTTGAGCTCGAGAGGCAGGTTGTAAGCCTCTAAGGCTTCTTCGAAGATTGGCATATAGAAATTGCCAGCGCCGAGCATATAGCTTACCGAGCGGCGTAACTTGCCACTATAACGGTCGATAAACTTCTGTACCACCTCGTTGTAGGGCATCTCGATGATGGTGGGGAGGCGCTTCAGGCGGTCGATGTAAACCTCTTTCTCAAAAACAGGGTTTACATCACGATAGTTGCAAGCGGTGTCTTGCATCATATAGGTCTTAGCATTGTAAAGATGTAACAGGCTATCGAGGTTGTCCTCCATACCTACAGGGACTTCTATCTCTTCCTCGTTTCCTTGTTTGTCGGTGACAGTGATTACATCTTCTTTTTTCTTTTCTGTGTCGTCGGTTTGCGCCAGCATCTGTACTGGCATACCAAGTAACATTGCAGCTGCTAATAATAGTATTTTTTTCATTTATGTTATTCTTTCTTTTCTATAAGTTTCTTTAAGATTCTACACAATTGTGTTCCTCACTTTAAAAAGTGAGTGAGCATTGAAGTCCCAATGTTCCTGATCGGAAGGGGTTGCGACTCAGAGGGTCACTGTTCATGAATGCAGGCTCTACGCGCAAGGTGAGGTCGTCGGAGATGTCGAATTCGGAGAGCGAAGCATCTACATAGGCATCAATGATGGAGAAGGCGTAGACACCTATCATCACAAACACGCCCATGTCGCGCCAACGGCGGTAACGGTCTTTGCGCTTGCGGAAGATTTCCTTGTAACGATCCATGTTGCTGGCATCGATGGTAGCTCCTAAGTGCAGGAATTGGTTGTAACTATCGGTAGTGGGGTCGTCGTCCATGATGTCCAAATATGCCTGCGAATAGTCGTGATACATCTGGTTGTTCCAGGTGATGGCATAGGCACACCCCACAAAACCACCATATATAATAGGTAGTTTCCAGTACTTGCGATTGTATATCTGTCCAGCTCCTGGCAAGACGATGGCAAGCCACATGGCACGCTTGACATCAGGACGCCACGTGGTCCAATCGCGTTTGGGCTTGGAGGTGGACACCTTGAGCATGGTGCTGAGCTTGAGACTGTCGTTGCCAGACAAAGTGGTGTCGACAGGAGCCACAACGGCAGGCGTCATTACGGCAGTGTCTGCCATAGCGGTAGACTTGTCGGCAGCTGTAACCTTTTGTGCCTTGGCTGTCAATGAAAATCCGACCAACAAGACAGATATACAGATATGTGATATTCTCAATTTCACCTAAATTAGTCTTGTTTTAATTGGTCGAAAACGTTCATGATATGTTCTAATTCCTCTTCGTTGGCAAAAGGAATGCTAATCTTGCCTTTGCCCTTTGGTGAACAGGTAAACTGAACCTTCGTGTTAAGGAACTGAGAAAGACGATTCTTCAGCAGTGTAAACTCCTCGGGCAACTCTTGCTTGCCCTTGATGACTTTCTTGGCGGTCTCGTTGTCCTCGCTGTCTTTAATCTGCTGCACCATCTCCTCTACCTTGCGTACGGAATAACCATTTTTCTGTATCTCGTGGAACAACTTGATCTGCAGTGAAGGACTTTCGAGGGCTAAGAGAGCACGGCAGTGGCCCATGTCGATTTCTTTTTTCTGGAGAGCCATCTGTACCTGAGCTGGCAACTTGAGAAGGCGTAGATAGTTGGCTACGGCTGCGCGGCTCTTGCCCACGCGCTCGGCTATCTTCTCCTGTGTCATGTCGTTGTTCTCCATCAGGTGTTCGTACGCCAAAGCAATCTCTATGGCGTTGAGGTCTTGGCGCTGGATGTTCTCTACGAGAGCCATCTCCATAACGCTCTCATCGCTGATGGTGCGGATGTAAGCAGGGATGGCTTTCAGACCTACCAACTGTGATGCTCTCCAACGGCGCTCACCAGCAATGATCTGGAAGCGGTTCTCTGACACCTGGCGAAGGGTGATGGGCTGGATGATGCCTATGGCCTTAATGCTTTCTGCCAACTCATGAAGGGCTTCGTCGTCGAATTCGCGACGAGGCTGGTTGGGGTTGGCTTCTATCTGTTCGAGGGGTATCTCGTTGATGGTGCTGCTGCCTTGTGTGCGCACTCCCTCTGTGGAGATGAGTGCATCAAGACCGCGGCCCAAAGCGTTGCTCTTAGTTCCGTTATTGTATTTCTTGTGTACTGCCATTGCGTTGTTTTTTAAGTGAAGAGTGAAGAACGAAAAGTGAAGAACGAAGAGTGAAGAATTCTCCAGTTTTTACTCTTTTGCTTTGAAAAACTAAGGTGTAGAGGATGAAAGCTGATAGATTCTTCACTCTTCACTTTTTGTTCTTCACTTATCTCCAGTTTTTACTCTTTTGCTGTGAAAAAACTAAGGTGTAGAGGATGAAAGCTGATAGATTCTTCACTCTTCACTTTTCGTTCTTCACTTATTATGAATTCTTGTTGATTATTTCTTTGGCCAGTGCTAAGTGGTTCTTAGCACCATTCGACTCGGTGTCGTAGAGAATGACGGGAAGGCCATGGCTCTGACTCTCGCTCAACTTGACGTTGCGCTGGATGACGGTCTTGAATACCAACTCCTGGAAGTGGCGCTTTACCTCATCGTAAATCTGGTTGGCAAGGCGAAGACGACTGTCGTACATGGTGAGCAAGAAACCTTCGATCTCGAGCTTGGTGTTGAGCTTGCTCTTGATAATCTTGATGGTGTTGAGCAACTTGCTGATACCCTCAAGAGCAAAGTATTCGCACTGTACGGGGATGATGACGCTGTCGGCTGCTGTGAGCGAGTTGACTGTGATGAGACCCAACGATGGAGAGCAGTCGATGAGGATGAAGTCGTATTCCTCACGGATGGGGGCAAGCAGGTTCTTGATAACCCGTTCGCGGTTTTGCAAATTGAGCATCTCTATCTCGGCACCTACCAAGTCGATGTGGCTGGGGATGATGTCGAGACCGTCTATGTCGGTGGTGTAGATGGCATCACGAACATCTGCGTGGTCGATGATGCACTCGTAGAGAGAACAGTCTACCTCCTTGATGTCTACTCCTAAACCACTGGAGGCGTTAGCCTGTGGGTCGGCGTCAACAACGAGTACCGACTTCTCCAGAGTGGCTAATGATGCTGCCAAGTTGATGGTGGTAGTGGTCTTTCCGACACCGCCTTTCTGGTTGGCCAATGCGATTATTTTTCCCATATTCTTAATTTTCTATATTAAAAATCATCACAAAATTTCTGCAAAGATACATATTTTATGCGAGAAAGACGTTTCTTTAAAGGTTTTTTCGTACTTTTGCAGCAAAAAGAGTGATATTTTTATGGAAAATAAGAAACCTTTAATATTAATATCCAACGATGATGGTTATCATGCTAATGGTATCAAGACGCTCGTTGGCTTTCTGAAAGATTGGTGCGATGTGCTCGTTGTTGCTCCTGAGAGTGGACGCTCAGGCTTTGCCTGTGCCTTCTCGGTTACCTCGCCTCTATTGCTCAAGCGCAGACACAATATGGGAGAAGATGTGGAGGTGTGGTCGTGCTCTGGAACGCCAGTAGACTGTGTGAAGATAGCACTCGATCAACTGTTGGCATCCCGTGTTCCCGACCTGATTATCAGCGGTATTAATCATGGCGACAACTCGAGTGTGAATAATCTCTATTCGGGTACGATGGGTGTGGCTAAAGAGGGGTGTATGAAGTACATTCCGTCGGTGGCATTTAGTAGTTGCAACTACAACGAGAATGCCGACTTGTCCCCCTTGCGTGAGGGGGTGGTGACCATCGTGAAGCGTGTGCTCAAGGAGGGTTTGCCTAAGGGTACTTGTCTGAATGTCAACTTCCCTGTCAATCCGCCTTTCAAGGGCTTTAAGGCTTGTCGTATGACCTGGGGCTCGTGGATCAACGAGGTGGTGAAAGAGCATCATCCGAGGGGATATGACTATTATTGGATGGTGGGCGAGTATCGTAACGATGAGCCTGAAGCTACCGACACAGACCAGTGGGCACTTAACCATGGGTATATAGCCATTACGCCTACCAAGATAGACGTGACGGATTATGAATGGATGGAGAAATATACAACTTTAGATAAAGAATGAAATATTATCTGATAGTAGGTGAGGCGAGTGGAGACCTGCATGCCAGCAGACTGATGCGCTCGCTAAAAAAACATGACGAACTGGCTGAGTTTAGATACTTTGGTGGTGACCTGATGACTGCTGAAGGAGGTACTCGTGTGAAACACTATAAAGACTTGGCTTACATGGGCTTCGTGCCTGTGCTCTTGCATCTGAGAACGATATTCTCGAATATGAAAAAGTGCAAGGAAGATATTGTGAGTTGGAAGCCTGATGTCGTGATCTTAGTAGATTATCCTGGCTTTAATCTGAATATCGCTAAGTTCTTGAAAAAGAATACGTTGATACCCGTATATTACTATATCTCTCCTAAGATATGGGCATGGAAGGAGTGGCGCATACGAAGTATCAAGCGCGATGTGAGTGAGTTGTTCTCCATTCTGCCTTTTGAGGTGCCTTTCTTCGAACAGAAACATCAATATCCTATCCATTATGTGGGTAATCCTACCGCACAGGAAGTGGCTGAGTTTAGGGCTTCCTATCAGAAAACGCATGAGGAGTTCTGCCAAGAAAATAATCTTGACAAAAGCAAACCCATAATAGCTCTCTTAGCGGGTAGTAGACTGCAGGAGATTAAGGATAATCTGCCTGCGATGATAGAGGTGGCTGAGCGATATGAAGACTATCAGATGGTGCTGGCTGGTGCTCCTTCTGTAGAGGATGAATACTACGAGAAATTCTTGCAAGGAAAGCCCGTCGGCGTGGTGAAGAATAAGACGTATGAGCTGTTGGCACATACGACTGCTGCACTTGTGACCAGCGGAACAGCAACTCTCGAAACCGCACTCTTCCATGTGCCACAGGTGGTGTGCTATGAAACTCCGCTGCCACGGCTCATCCGGTTTGCCTTCAATCATGTGTTGAAGGTGGATTATATCTCGTTGGTCAACTTAGTAGCCAATAGGGAAGTGGTGGCTGAGATGTTTGCAGATAAGTTTACTGTTGACGGCATCGCCAACGAACTCTATAAGATTTTGCCAGGACAGCCTGATCGTGAAAAAATGCTGGCTGGTTATCAAGAAGTGCAGAGGGCTTTGGGTGATAAGGTGGCACCCGATGAGGCGGCTACCATCATGGTAGACTTGCTGAGAAAGCGACGTGCAGAACTGGTAAGACAAGCTAAGGAACGTGCTGAGGCTGCTGCCAAGGCTGCTGCTGAAGCTGCTGAACAGGCGAGAATAAAGGCAGAGCAAGAGGCCGCTATTGCTCGACAGAAAGCTGAAGAGGCTTTGCTGGTTAGTGAACAGAATACGGACGGAGATTCTTCATCTTCTTCTTCATCTTTTTCAGACTCCAACGACTAAGTTTTTTGCTGTATGCTATAGTCTATGATACTTAAAACGCCGCAACTTGATTACCAATGTCAAGTTGCGGCGTTTGGGTTTGTGTGTTCGGAATCTCTTCCTCTATATTCGTATGTTGTGGGGGGATTATTGGTTGTACTTTGTCAGTGCTTCTCTTACCATTTTTCCCCAGGGCTTGATGAGGTCGGGAGTCCAGTGACCTGTGGCCTTGGCACGAGGTAAGAGCATGGAACAGGTCTCGTCCTTATCAGAAACCGACCAGTTGACCCAGCTCACCTGGTTTCTCTCCATCACATCAAGCCATTTCTGATATTCCTCAGGTGCCAACGGTCCGTTGCCTGAGGCTTCCATGCCCGCACATTCGGATACAAAGACAGGTAGGCCGCCCTTGACAGCTGCCTCTAACTTGTCGCGCAGATAGTCTTTGTGGGTGGCTGCATAGAAGTGCAGGGTGTACATCACATTGCTCACGCCCTCGATAGGACTCTGAGCAACGAGGTCGATGTCTTGGTCCCAGTGTGGACAGCCCATGAGAATAATGTTGTCGGGGTCATATTGGCGTATCTCGTCAATAATGGTTTTGGCATAGGTCTTCAGACTCTCCCAAGAGTCGTCTACCGGTTCGTTGTAGAGTTCGTACAACACATTGGGGTACTTGCCATACTTCTGTGCCATTCTGCCAAAGAAGGCCTTGGCTTCTTCGGTGTGCATCTTGTGCGCATGCCAGTCGATGATGACGTATGCTCCGTTCTTGATGGCTGCATCGACCACAGTGGTTATGCACTTTTCTGCAAACTGTGGGTTTTCTAAATAGTTGTCTTCGATCTGAATACCCATGGCTGCACGTATGATGTTGGCATGCCAGTCGTTGATGAGCCATTTTACTGCCTGCTTGTTGTAGAAGCGGGGCCAGATGTTGTGCCATCCTAAACTGACGCCTCTTAACACTACGGGACGACCATTCTGATCGCATAATTGTGCACCTTTTACTTGCAGTTGTCCCCATTGCTTGACGGGGGCGGTAGCCTGTGCCTGTATGAGACAGAACATGGCTACGAATAAAGTCATTAACTTTTTCATAAGATTTGATGGTTTTTAGAACTTTGATATATTTTTCTTAAGAGATTATTCAGAGAATGATAATTGTGCTGTTTCTGGTATGATTTAGGAAATTATTGGGGAGAAAACATAGAATCGTTAAGGAGGTGAGAGAACTCTCTGCTCCTTAACGATTCTAATATTGTGACTATCCTAACAATTGTAGGGTATAGAGATAGATGACTGCGGCAGGAATAGCCATGAGCGAGGAGTCGAAACGGTCGAGCATGCCACCATGTCCTGGAAGCAGAGTTCCGCTATCCTTTACACCCAAGGTGCGCTTGAAGAGACTTTCCACGAGGTCGCCCCATGTGCCGAAGAACACTACGACCAGTCCCAGACCCATCCAACCTGCAATACTGAGGCGGTGGGCCTCTCCATCGTTGGCAAAATAGCCGATGATGGCTGCTATGATGAGTACGAGGATGCCTCCACCGATACTACCTTCCCAACTCTTGGCTGGGCTGATGCGTGGAAAGAGCTTATGTTTGCCAAAGAGTGAACCACTGCAGTAAGCTCCTGTGTCGTTAGCCCACAAGAAGATGAATACGCTCAATGGCAACAGCATGTCGTAGTGTATTTGTCCATCGAAGGATGAATATTCGAAAGCTAAAACGTTGATCATTGAGAAGGGAAGGGCTACATACATCTGCGAGAGCATGGTGTAGGCCCAGTCGTTGATGGCATCTTTGTTGCCTGTATATAGTTCGCTGATGAACAGATATACGATGGTGAGCAGATAAGGTACGAAGACTATAAAATTGCTCACGATGCCCATGCGTATTCCTGCTATGGCCAGGAAGAAATATACGCCTGCGATGGTGCAGATGAAGCGGTTGACGGTGACGCCATCCTTCTCGTTGACCAGTCCGCAGAACTCCCAGATGCTAAGGCCTGTGATGAGGGTAAAGAGGAAGACCATGGCTCTTGGATTGAGGAAGCAAGACACCATGCACACCACGAACAGAATGCCCGTGATAGACCTCACGATCAGATTCTTTTGTTTGTCGGTCATTGTTGTGAATCCTTTCTGTTTTTACTTGTTGTTGGTTTCTTCTGTATTATTATCGCTGTGCTTGTCGCCAGAAACCATATCCTTGGTATCGGCAGATGACTCCTCGGTGGTGTCGGAGGTGTGGTCATCCTGCTGTGCCTCCTCATGAGCTTTGATGGCTGCTTGCACCTCAGGGAGTTCCTTGATGCGTTCGTCTATCTTGGGTTGTTCGTCCTCCATGATTTCCTGTGAACGGCTTATCCAGGGACGCTTGCCAAAAATACTCTCCACGTCTTCTGCCATGATGACCTCTTTCTGGATGAGGAGCTCGGCGAGGGCGTTGTGACCTTCCTTGTGCTCCATGAGGATGTTCTTGGCACGGATGTACTGCTCGTTCACCAACTTGAGCACTTCCTCGTCGATGATGCGTGCGGTCGTGTCGGAGTATGGACGCTGGAAGGAGTATTCCTGGTTGTTGTAATAGCAGACGTTGGGCAATTTGTCGCCCATGCCGAGATAGGCAATCATGCCATAGGCGCTCTTAGTGGCACGCTCCAGGTCGTTCATGGCTCCCGATGAAATATGTCCTGTAAAGAGCTCTTCGGCAGCACGGCCGCCCATGAGTGAGCACATCTCGTCGAGCATCTGCTCCTTGGTGGTAATCTGTCGCTCTTCGGGCAGATACCAGGCGGCTCCGAGGGCCTGTCCACGTGGTACGATGGTGACCTTGATGAGCGGATTGGCGTATCGGCAGAACCAAGATATCGTGGCGTGACCTGCTTCGTGTAGGGCTATACTGCGCTTTTCGTCGGCTGTCATTACCTTGGTCTTCTTCTCCAAGCCGCCTACGATACGGTCTACTGCATCGAGGAAGTCTTGTTTGCTGACGCTCTTCTTGTCGTGGCGAGCGGCTATGAGGGCTGCCTCGTTGCAAACGTTAGCGATGTCGGCACCAGAGAAACCTGGTGTCTGGCGAGCTAACAAGTCAACGTCTACGGTATCGTCTACCTTGACTGGTTTGAGGTGTACCTGGAAGATAGCCTTGCGCTCGTTCAAGTCGGGCAGGTCTACATGTATCTCGCGGTCGAAACGTCCTGCACGTAGCAAGGCGCTGTCGAGCATGTCTACACGGTTGGTGGCGGCTAAGATGATAACGCCACTGTTGGTACCGAAACCATCCATCTCGGTGAGCAGGGCATTGAGAGTGTTCTCGCGCTCATCGTTACCACTCATGGATGGGTTTTTGCTACGGGCACGTCCTACGGCATCTATCTCGTCGATGAAGATGATGCAAGGGGCTTTCTCTTTGGCTTGGCGGAAGAGGTCGCGTACTCGCGATGCTCCTACTCCGACAAACATCTCTACGAAGTCGGAACCACTCATAGAGAAGAAGGGTACACCAGCTTCGCCTGCCACTGCTTTTGCTAAAAGGGTCTTACCTGTTCCTGGAGGACCCACGAGGAGAGCTCCCTTGGGTATCTTACCGCCCAGGTCGGTATATTTCATAGGATTCTTGAGGAACTCTACGA
This sequence comes from Candidatus Segatella caccae, assembly GCA_900556395.1. Lineage (GTDB taxonomy): Bacteria > Bacteroidota > Bacteroidia > Bacteroidales > Bacteroidaceae > Prevotella > Prevotella caccae. The sequence continues at coordinate 23,201 of USOQ01000041.1, forward strand.
TTTCTTGTACTTCCTGCTTGGCACCTTCCTGTCCGGCTACGTCCTTGAAGGTGATGCCGATGGCGTTGCCCTTCTCATACATGCGGGCCTTGCTCTTGCCCACGTTGAAGATGCCACCGCCTGAACCACCCATGCCGCCCATGCGTCCTGACATCCACCAGATGAAGATGAAGAACAGTAATAGTGGGAAGATGTTCCACAGAATGTTGAGGAACCCACCAGAGGTCTCGTTCTTATAGCTGAATGAGTTGATCTTCTTGGCTTGAACCATCGCGTTGGCAAACCTGTCTACTTCATCGACGGAGCCAAACTGCACCTCTACATAGGGATTGGAACCTAAGTTCTTGGCTGCGGTCTTGTATACCTCGCGGGTGTACTTGGGGTTGATATACAGTTTGAGGGTGTTCTCATTTTTATTAGCCACCACGCTTAGCACGTAGCCTTTTTCTACATATTGTTTAAACTGAGTGTAGGTGGCTTCTTGGGTGGCACTGCCTCCTAAGGAATTGGTGCCTCCACTCAGATAGGCTACCATCAAGCCGACGAGGATCAGTATATAAAGCCAGTTCATATTGAACTTAGGCATCTTCGGTGGCTGAGGGCCATGGTTGTTCTGGTTGTTGCCTTGTTCCATATCGTTGTTTTCTTTTTAAGAGTTTTTGCTTATATATTATATAGAGCTTTTCTTATATATTATATAGGGTGTGTTGGGGCTTGCTTTACTGGATGTCGGGCACTGTTGTCAGTTTGGCGTCTTCCCAAAGATGCTCCAGGTCGTAAAACTGTCTTACCTCGGGCTGGAAGATATGTACGAGTACGTCGACAAAGTCGATGGCTACCCACTGGTCATTGTCTAAGCCTGCTACGTTGACGGGCTTTTCGCCTAATTTCTTGCGGCAGAAGTCGCCTACTGATTCTGCAATAGCTTCTACCTGGGTGGGGGAACCGCCTTGGCAGATGATAAAGTACTTGGCTATGCTGCCGTCTATTTCGGTTAGGTCGGCAATGACGATGTTGCTACCTTTTTTCTCTTGTATTCCTTCTTTAATAGTTTCTACTAATAGTTTTGCTGTATTCATTGAGTGTTATGTTGTATTTATTCGACTACAAAGATAGTGCAAAAAAATGAGTATGCGGTACTTTCCACCAACTTTTCTGTTTTTTTAAGGTTGGTTGCTCGATAATATGGCCTTTTTAGGGCTAAAATGGCATGAGAATGAAAAAAAAAACGTTTTTTGAAAAAAAAATGCAGAAAAATTTTGTTGGTTCAGAAAAAAGCATTACCTTTGCACTCGCAATTCAGAAATGACATTGCAACAACAAAATAACAAAACAATGGGATATGGTGTAATGGTAACACTACAGATTCTGGTCCTGTCATTCCTGGTTCG
>USOQ01000042.1 GCA_900556395.1 Candidatus Segatella caccae
CTTGCGCCGATGGTACTGCAATGCAATGCGGGAGAGTAGGTAGCCGCCTCCTTTTATAAATTTTTAAAGCCTCGATTACAATGTAATCGGGGCTTTTTCGTTATCTATATATATGATGTGGACTGACAGAATAAGACAGGTGAAAATAATACTGGTGGTTGCAGCTGTGTTGATAGCTGTAGCTTCTCTTGTCGTGTCCCATTTTCTGGTTAGAGATTTGGCCAATGAAGAACGTAGCCGTATGGAGGTTTGGGCCGAGGCGATGCGTTCTCTCAATATGGCTGACGATAATACAGATCTGCAGCTGGTGCTGAAGGTTATTAATGAGAATAATACGATTCCTGTTATCGTCCTTGATCATCATGGTCATGCACAGTTGTTTAGGAATATTCAGGTAGATGGTAACGATTATGCTGATAGTCTTTCGCATGCGGCTGTGATAGGAAGGCGTCTTTTGGCGGAAGGCAAGAATATCAAGATTATGCTCAATGACTCTACACGTGATTATATTCAGGTTTGTTATGATGAGTCGGTGATGATTACTCGTTTGGCTGCTTATCCCATGGTGCAGTTGGGTGTAGTACTGATATTTGTCGTAGTGGCTATATTTGCCTTGTTAACGTCAAAGAGAGCCGAGCAGAATAAGGTATGGGTTGGATTGTCGAAGGAGACGGCTCACCAGTTGGGAACTCCTATCTCCAGTCTGATGGCGTGGACAGAAATCTTAAAGGAAACCTATCCTCATGACGAGTTAATTCCTGAGATGGACAATGATGTGAAGCGATTGCAACTCATTGCTGACAGGTTCTCTAAAATAGGTTCACAACCAGAACTGGTACCATATAGTTTGAATCAGGTGATGGAGCACGTGGCTTATTATATGGATCGTCGTACTTCGCAGTCTATCGTCTTGAAAATGGATTTGCCTCCACAAGATGTAATCCTTACGATTAATCCATCACTCTTTGAATGGGTTATAGAAAACTTAGCCAAGAATGCGGTAGACGCGATGGGTGGTAAATCGGGTGTTATCACATTGCATGTAGCTCAGGAACCCGGTAAGGCTGTTATAGAAGTGTCGGATACGGGTAAGGGTATCAAGAAGAAAGATATACGTAATGTGTTCCGTCCTGGTTTTACCACAAAGAAACGCGGTTGGGGCTTAGGCTTGTCCTTGGCCAGAAGAATTGTTGAGGAATATCACCATGGCAAAATATGGGTCAAAAGTTCGGAAGTAGGGAAGGGTACAACTTTCAGAATAGAGCTAAAACAGTAATAACTGCTTAATATGCTCTAATTTAGAGATTTTTTGAGAAAAAAATTACTCTATATCAAAAAAAAATCGTAACTTTGCAGCCCGAAAACAATATGTAGATATTGTATATATGTGTAACTTAGAGCAATTTAGAATAGATTTGAAGGCTTTGCCTCAAGGCATAACAACCTATGAGTATAGGCTGGATGAAGATTATTTTAAGGCGATAGACGCTCCTGATGTACAGAGAGGCGAGTTGTCGTGCAGTTTGTCTATTGAAAGAACAGACGACTTTTACGAGCTCCTTTTTCATACGGTAGGAGTGGTACACATACCTTGCGACATCTGTCTTGACGATATGGATCAAGCGATTGATACAGACGATAGATTGGTCGTAAAATTCGGAGAAGACTACTCAGAAGACGATGAACTCGTGACTGTGGCCGAGGACGAAGGAATACTCGATGTCGCGTGGTTCATTTATGAATTTATAGCACTCGATATTCCCATCAAGCACGTGCATGCACCTGGAAAATGCAACCCTGCTATGATTGAGATGCTGAAAGAGCACTCTGCCGCCCGAAGCGGTGAGGAAGTTGAGGATACTGTAGATCCACGCTGGGCAGCACTCTTAAAACTAAAAAAGTAAAATTCAAAAAATTAAAATTTTAAAAAATTATGGCACATCCTAAAAGAAGACAGTCAAAGACACGTACACTCAAGAGAAGAACTCATGATAAGGCAGTAGCTCCTACATTGGCAGTTTGTCCTAACTGCGGTGCTTACTATGTATATCACACAGTATGCCCAACCTGCGGTTACTATAGAGGCAAGGTTGCAATTGTTAAGGAAGCAGCTGAATAATGGGTAAGATTAATGCTGTTATAACAGGTGTGGGTGGCTATGTGCCAGACTATATCCTCAACAATGAGGAGTTGTCGCGCATGGTAGATACCAACGATGAGTGGATTACCACTCGTGTAGGTATCAAGGAGCGCCGCATCTTGACAGAGGAAGGTCTCGGAACCAGTTATTTGGCACGTAAAGCTGCCAAGGAGTTGATTCAGAAGACTGGTGTGGATCCAGATACAATCGATGCATTGATTGTGACTACCACGACTCCTGACTATAAATTCCCTTCAACAGCATCTATCGTGTTGGGCAAGCTGGGCTTGAAGAATGCTTTTGCATTCGACTTCTCAGCTGCATGTTGTGGTTTCTTGTATACACTTGATGTTGCTGCCAGCATGATTCAGAGTGGTCGTTACAAGAAAATTATTGTGATAGGCGCTGATAAGATGTCTTCATTGGTCGATTATACTGACCGTGCAACATGCGTACTCTTCGGTGACGGAGCAGGCGCTGTGCTCTTGGAGGCAACTGAAGAAGAGAATGTAGGTGTACAGAACTCTTATCTTCGTACTGATGGTAAAGGTTTGCCTTTCCTTCATATGAAAGCAGGTGGTTCTGTTTGTCCTCCATCACGTTTCACTGTGGATCATCGTATGCACTACCTGTATCAGGAGGGTCGCACCGTATTCCGTTACGCTGTGACAGACATGAGCAACGATGTGCTGAAGATTCTCGAAATGAATAATCTTACAGCAGATGACGTGAATTGGGTAATCCCTCATGAGGCTAATCTGCGAATCATCGAGGCTGTTACCAAGCGTGCTGGCATTCCTTTGGAAAAGGTTGTTGTTAACATCGACCATTATGGAAACACCAGTGCTGCCACCATACCATTGGCACTTTGGGATGCTGAGAGCAAACTGAAGAAGGGTGACAACGTCATCTTTACAGCATTCGGAGCCGGTTTCGTACATGGCGCATCTTACTATAAGTGGGCTTACGATGGCGCAGCTTATGGTAAATAAGTTATAGACAAAAATCCGTATTCATATAAAAAACGCATCTTTCTTATAAATCATAAGGGATGCGTTTTTTTAGCTTAAAATCAAAATGTTATGCACAAAGCTGGTTTCGTAAACATTGTTGGTAATCCCAATGTTGGCAAGAGTACTTTGATGAATCAGTTGGTGGGTGAGCGTATTAGTATTGCTACTTTTAAGGCTCAGACCACTCGTCATCGTATCATGGGTATCGTTAATACTGATGATATGCAAATTGTGTTTTCTGATACCCCCGGTGTCTTAAAACCCAATTACAAGATGCAGGAGATGATGCTTGCCTTTTCTGAGAGTGCATTGGCAGATGCTGATGTTCTTCTTTATGTCACTGATGTGGTGGAGAATCCAGAAAAGAACATGGATTTTCTTGATAAGGTTAAGAAAATGACTATTCCTGTGCTCTTGCTCATCAATAAGATCGATGAGAGCGATCAAGCTAAGTTGGGTGATATTGTGGAGAAGTGGCATGAATTGTTGCCCAATGCAGAGATACTCCCTATATCTGCCAAAAATAAATTTGGTACAGATATGCTCTTGAAGCGCATCAAGGAATTGTTGCCCGAATCGCCCGCTTTCTTTGATAAGGATCAGCTAACTGATAAGCCAGCCCGCTTCTTTGTTTCGGAGATTATCCGTGAGAAGATTTTGCTTTATTATAGTAAGGAGATACCTTATTCTGTCGAAGTACGTGTAGAGCGTTTTAAGGAAGAGGAAGATCGTATACGCATCAATGCGGTCATCTATGTAGAGCGCGACTCTCAAAAAGGCATTATCATAGGTCATCAGGGAGTAGCTTTGAAGAAGGTGAATATGGAATCACGTAAGTCTTTAGAGAAATTTTTCAATAAAAAAATTTACCTTGAGACTTTTGTAAAGGTAGACAAGGATTGGCGTAGTTCGCAGAAGGAGCTTGATGCCTTCGGATATAATCCAGAATAATTGATTGTTATTAGTTATTAGTGATAAGTTAATAGTTTGTCACTATCGGGTAATAACAAATTCCCCTCCCTGAATGTAATCGAGGGAGTGACTCTCACCAGAGGGGTGAGGGCCGGAGCATGGTCAGCTTCGGAAAAGTATTAATTGGGATGCAGAGACCACATCCTGAAAACCTCCTGAAGGAAGGAGAGGAAATGACTATTATGGCAAATTTAGTAGCAATAGTAGGTCGCCCCAATGTGGGCAAGTCTACTTTATTTAATCGTTTAACCCAATCGCGTCGTGCTATTGTCAGTGATACTGCTGGTACAACTCGTGACCGTCAGTATGGTAAGTGTAGCTGGAATGGCAGAGAATTCTCTGTAGTAGACACTGGTGGATGGGTAGTAAAATCAGATGATATTTTTGAGGATGCTATCCGCAAACAGGTGTTGGTAGCAACAGAAGAGGCCGACTTGGTGCTTTTCCTGGTAGATGTTAATACAGGATTGACAGATTGGGATGAGGATGTGGCTTTGATTTTGCGTCGTGCCAAATTGCCTGTTATTCTTGTGGCTAATAAGGTGGATAACAGTGCTGAATACTATGAGGCTGCCGAATTTTACAAGTTGGGTCTTGGCGATCCACAGTGTATCAGTGCAGCTACTGGTGGTGGTACTGGCGACTTGCTGGATATGATATTGGACAAACTTCAGGACAAACCTGAGGAGAGTATCGATGAGGATATTCCTCGTTTTGCTGTTGTAGGTCGTCCGAATGCAGGCAAAAGTAGTATCATTAATGCTTTTATCGGCGAGGACAGAAATATTGTAACCGAGATAGCAGGTACTACCCGTGACAGTATCTATACTCGCTATGATAAGTTTGGTTTTGATTTCTATTTGGTGGATACAGCAGGAATCCGTCGCAAGAATAAGGTGAGCGAGGATTTGGAATTCTATTCTGTTATGCGTTCTATCCGTGCTATTGAGAATAGTGATGTCTGCATTCTGATGTTGGACGCTACTCGAGGCATAGAGACCCAAGATATGAATATCTTCCAGTTGATACAGAAGAACAATAAGAGCTTGGTGGTGGTAGTCAACAAATGGGATTTGGTGGAAAACAAAGACCAAAAGGTTATCAGTACATTTGAGAATGCGATACGCAATCGTATGGCTCCGTTTGTGGATTTCCCTATTATTTTTGCTTCTGCAATCACTAAGCAGCGTATCTTCAAGGTATTGGAGACAGCCAAGACTGTATACCAGAATCGTAAGGCTCATATTGGTACTTCTAAGCTCAATGAGGTGATGCTTCCTATTATCGAGGCTTATCCTCCTCAGAGTGTGAAGGGTAAATATATCAAGATTAAATACTGCACGCAGTTGCCTAATACAACGATTCCTTCGTTTGTATTCTATGCTAACCTACCTCAGTATGTGAAGGAGAATTATCGTCGATTCTTAGAGAATAAAATCCGTGAGAATTGGTCGCTTCATGGTTGTCCTATCAATATCTTTATCCGTCAGAAGTAAATACTGTTTTTAGGGTTAGGAACACATTTGTTAGGACTCATAATTACAGATAAACAAATGAAGAAAATCTTGTTTTTCATAATCGGCATCATGGCATTAGCTTCTTGTAAGAAAGAAGCGCCTGCTGTTGGTTATTATGCTGGTATTGCAGCCAAAGGCTATTATGACTTATTGTTGGAAGGAAAGTATGATGACTTTGTGACGGGACACAACCTACCGCATCGTATTCCTGAGGGTTACCGTCAGCAACTTGTGCTGAATGCCAAGATGTTTGTCGAACAACAAAAAGAAGAGCGTCGTGGGATGAAGCGTGTTGAGGTGCTCGATGTTAAGGTAGACACTGCACATCATGTGGCAGATGTTTTTCTCTCTGTTGTCTATGGAGATAGTACCAAGGAACAAATTGTTGTACCCATGATAGAGGTAGAAAACATGTGGAAAATGAGATAGAGAATATGGATGGCACTATGCAGAGTAGTATGCAATGTGAACTTCGATGACAGTATAGTGCTTACCACTTTTAAGCAGAATAAAAAGAAAGGCAGCCTTTACCGGGCTGCCTTTTCTTCTTCTTCCATCTCTACTTTTTTAACTTTTCTAAATAGGTCGGAAGCAAAAACAAGATCATTGAGTTTCTTATTGGTGGAGGTCATCACCTCATCCTTGTTTCCTTGCCATTCTTTATGTCCTTTATAGATGAAACAGATGTTTTCACCTATACCCATGACAGAGTTCATGTCGTGCGTATTGATGATGGTTGTCATGTTATAGTCCTTAGTGATTCCTGACAGGAGCTCATCGATAACCAAAGAGGTCTTGGGGTCAAGTCCAGAGTTAGGTTCGTCGCAGAACAGATATTTAGGATTCATCACGATGGCTCTTGCGATGGCAACACGTTTCTGCATACCACCAGAAATTTCTCCGGGGTATTTCTCTTGAGCTTCGATGAGGTTAACTCTGTCAAGGCACTCTTGAGCTCTTTTGACGCGCTCTCTGTAGTTCATAGACGAGAACATATCGAGCGGGAACCTCACATTCTCAAGTACTGACAGGGAGTCGAAGAGGGCAGCACTCTGAAAAATCATGCCCATCTCACGGCGCATATGTATCTTTTCCTTCTTGGACATTTCTACGAAGTTTCTACCATCATAGAGAACCTGCCCGCTGGTAGGAGTCAACAAACCGACAAGGTTTTTCATCAATACCGTTTTGCCAGAGCCACTTTGTCCGATAATGAGGTTGGTTTTGCCTGTTTCGAAAACCATATTGATATTATCGAGGACTGTTTTGTCGCCGAATGTCTTGGTCAAATCTTTAACTTCTATCATAGCTTATGAAAGTATTTGAGTGAGGAAAACATCAGAGAAGAGAATCAGAACACTGGAATTGACAACGGCATCAGTAGAGGCTTTACCTACCTCGACAGAACCACCTTCTACGGTGTAACCAAAGTAGGAAGACACGCTGGAGATGATGAATGCAAAGAAGAGACTCTTGACAATACTCATCCATACAAACCACTGATTGAAGGCATGTTGTAAACCTAATGTGAGGTCATCGGGTGCGAGGATATGGCCAATGAACGCTGTTCCATACGCACCAATGATGCCCATGGCAGAACTAAAGATGACGAGGAACGGCATGATGGTTACCAGTCCTAAAATCTTAGGTAATACTAAATAGCACGCAGAGTTGACACCCATGATGTCGAGGGCGTCTATCTGCTGGGTAACACGCATGGTGCCCAACTCAGAGGCAATGTTGGAACCAACCTTGCCAGCTAAAATTAAACACATGATACTGGATGAAAATTCCAACAACATGATTTCTCGTGTGGTGTAGCCCGATACCCAACGTGGCATCCAAGGGCTCTGGATGTTGAGCTTCATCTGTATGCAAATGACTGCACCGATGAAGAATGAAATCAGCAATACAATTCCAATGGAATCGACACCCAACTGAGACATTTCCTTTACATATTGTTTGATAAACATACGCATGCGCTCTGGTCGTGAAAACGACCTGCCCATGAGGATGAGATATTTACCGAAGGTGGTAAGCCATTTTGATATCAACATGTCAATAATTCTTCTTTAGATGATGCAAAAGTAACCAAAATCCTCTAAAAAACTGCAATATTCAGAATAGTTTTTGATTTTATAAGTGATATTTGCTCGTTTTTTAGTATTTTTGCACCAAAAATGGGGAGAAAGGTATCTCTCCACTCTTAAATATCGTATATATGATGGACGAAATTAAAAACTCTACACCTGTAGAAACAGATCAGCATATGGTTTTGCGAACCGAGGGGTTGGTAAAGCGCTATGGCAAAAGAACGGTTGCTAATGGCGTTACCATCAATGTAAAGCAAGGTGAAATTGTAGGTTTGCTTGGTCCTAATGGAGCAGGTAAGACCACTTCTTTCTATATGACGACAGGATTGGTTGTCCCTAATGCAGGCCACGTGTATCTGGATGATCAGGATATTACAAATTATCCTGTATATAAGCGTGCTCGTGCGGGAATAGGCTATCTACCCCAGGAGGCCAGTGTCTTTCGTAAGATGAGTGTGGAGGATAATATCCTGTCTGTCTTGGAGATGACAGGCAAGCCACGCGCATATCAGATGGAAAAGTTGGAGAGCTTGATTAATGATTTCGACCTTCAGAAGGTGCGCAAGAACTTGGGTGACCAATTGTCGGGCGGTGAACGTCGAAGAACCGAAATAGCTCGCTGTTTGGCTAACGATCCTAAGTTTATCATGCTTGATGAACCTTTTGCTGGTGTCGACCCTATTCAGGTGGAGGAGATACAACATATCGTGTGGCGACTAAAATATCGTAATATCGGTATTCTTATCACCGACCATAATGTGGATGAAACTTTGGCTATTACCGATCGAGCTTATTTGCTCTTTGAAGGTCGTATCTTGTTCCAGGGTTCGCCAGAAGAACTTGCGGAAAATAAAATCGTAAAAGAGAAATATCTCACTACAGGATTTGTACTCAGAAAGAAAGATTTCCAACTCTCGGTAGAGTAAAAATGTGCTCGTAAAGGCTAATGAGATGGTTAAAAAAACAAATTTTTCTATTATATATTAGGTATATTCAACAAATATGAGTAATTTTGCAAGCCAATGTGGACAAAATAGAAAATAATTAATCATATAAAAACTAAACACCAAGATGAAAATTTCATTTGAAAATCCTGACAAGATCAATGGTCTTTTGACTATTGTTGTCGAAGAAGAGGATTACAAGAATGATGTCGAGAAGACATTGAAGGATTATCGTAAAAAGGCTAATGTTCCTGGATTCCGTCCTGGTCAGGCTCCAATGGGAATGATCAAGCGTCAGTTTGGTCCTTCTGTTAAGATGGATGCTGTGAATAAGTTGATAGGTCAGCAGATTTACAAGTACGTTCAGGACAATAAGATTCAGATGCTCGGTGAGCCTCTCACATCAGAGAAGCAGGCTCCTGTAGATATAGAGAAGGATGGTCCTTACACCTTTATGTTTGATATCGCCATAGCACCTGAGATGAAGGTTTCGTTGACAGGTCGCGATAAGGTGGATTACTACAAAATCGTAGTTGACGACAAGACTATCGATCAGCAGGTAGAAATGTTGGCTTCTCGTGCAGGTAGCTATGAGAAGGCAGAAAACTATGAGGGCAATGATATGCTCAAGGGCGATCTGCGTGAGCTCGACGAGAATGGTAACACCAAGGAAGGTGGTATCACTGTTGAGAGTGCAGTCTTGATGCCAAGCTATATCAAGGTAGACGAGCAGAAGAACTTGTTTGAGGGTGCTAAGTTGGGTGATATCATCACTTTCAATCCTCGCAAGGCTTATCCTGACAATGACACAGAGTTGTCTCAGCTCTTGAAGATTGAGCGTGATGCTGCCAAGGATATGGTTTCTGACTTTAGCTATCAGATTACAGAGATTCAGCGCTTTAAGAAGCATGAGGTGAATGAGGAACTCTTCAAGCAGGTGTTTGGCGAGGATACCGACGTGAAGGACGAGGCTGCTTTCCGTGCAAAGATAGCAGAGGGTCTGAATGCACAGCTCGTAAATGACTCTGACTATAAGTTCTTGCTCGACGTTCGTGCTCATTGCGAAAAGAAGGTTGGTAAGTTGGAGTATCCTGATGCCTTGCTGAAGCGTATCATGTTGGCAAACAACAAGGATAAGGGTGAGAAGTTCGTAGAGGATAACTACGAGCAGAGCATCAAGGAATTGAACTGGCATCTTATCAAGGAGCAGCTCGTTAGTGCTCAGGATATTAAGGTTGATGACAATGATATCAAGGAGACTGCCAAGGAGGCTGCACGTGCGCAGTTTGCTCAGTATGGTATGACTAATATCCCTGAGGAGTACATTGACAACTATGCTAATGAGATCATCAAGAAGGGTGACAGCACAGATGCACTTGTAGACCGCTCAATCGATCGTAAGTTGGCTGCAGTTCTCAAGGGTGTAGTTAAACTCAACGAAAAGGAAGTTTCCGTAGAGGATTTCAATAAGATGATGCAAGGCTAATATTTTTTGAAAAAAAACTTCAAATAAATAACGAGGTTATCGACTTTTTTTATTATCTTTGTTCCACGGAACGAGAAATAGAGGTCGATAACCTCTCTTTTTGTCTTATATAGAAAAGAAAAAACTGAAAATATGAACGATTTTAGAAAGTATGCCACACGGCATTTAGGTATGAGCGGCATGGTGCTTGATGATGTAATAAAGGCTCAGGCTCGCTATATGAATCCTTACATCTTGGAGGAGCGTCAGTTGAATGTAACACAGATGGACGTGTTCTCTCGCTTGATGATGGATCGTGTCATCTTCTTGGGTACTGAAATAGATGATTACACTGCTAACACCTTGCAAGCTCAGTTGCTTTACTTGGATTCTGTAGATAGTGGCAAGGATATTTCTATTTATATTAATAGCCCTGGTGGCAGTGTTACCGCAGGTCTTGGTATCTACGACACCATGCAGTTTATTACCAGTGATGTTTCTACAATCTGTACTGGTATGGCAGCATCTATGGGTGCTGTTCTCTTGGTGGCAGGTCAGGAAGGTAAGCGCTCTGCTCTGCCTCATAGTCGCGTGATGATCCATCAGCCTCTTGGCGGTGTGCAGGGTCAGGCTTCGGATATCGAAATCGAGGCTAAGGAGATTCAAAAGTTCAAGAAAGAACTTTATACCATCATTTCTAATCATTCACACACACCCTATGAGAAAGTGTGGGCTGATAGTGACCGTAATTATTGGATGACGGCAGAAGAAGCTAAAGAATATGGTATGATTGATGCAGTATTGACCCGTAAAAAAGGAGTTGAAGAATAATGCCAAAGAAAGAATGTAGCTTCTGCGGAAGAAGCGAAAGCGAAGTGAGATTATTGGTGACAGGTATCAAAGGCTATATCTGCGAGGCTTGTGTAAAACAGGCTTATGATATAGTGATGTCTACAGGACTTCTTGCTGATCAGAAGAGCGGTAAGTTCAAATTGAAGAAAGTTCCTAAGCCATTAGATATCAAAAAATATCTTGATCAGTATATCATTGGTCAGGATGGTGCTAAGCGTTCTCTTGCAGTAGCAGTATACAATCACTATAAGCGTTTGCAGCAGAAAGTCGATGATGGTGGTGTGGAAATCGAAAAGAGCAACATCATCATGGTGGGTAGTACTGGTACAGGAAAAACTCTTTTGGCTCGCACGATAGCTAAGATGTTGGATGTGCCTTTCACCATTGTTGATGCAACCGTATTTACTGAGGCTGGCTATGTGGGTGAAGATGTGGAAAGCATCTTGAGTAGACTGCTTCAGGTGGCAGATTATGACGTAGCTGCTGCAGAAAGAGGTATTGTATTTATTGACGAGATTGATAAGATAGCTCGCAAGAGTGATAATCCTTCTATTACGCGTGATGTTAGTGGTGAGGGCGTTCAGCAAGGTTTGCTCAAGTTATTGGAAGGTACTATTGTGAATGTTCCACCAAAGGGTGGTCGCAAGCATCCTGATCAGGAATATATTCATGTGGATACAAAGAACATCTTGTTTGTCTGTGGTGGTGCTTTTGACGGTATTGAGCGAAAGATAGCGCAGCGTCTTAATACACATGTTGTAGGTTTCAACTCGGTAAATAACGTCAGCAAGATAGATAAGGATGACTTGATGAAATATATCCTTCCTCAGGATTTGAAGTCGTTTGGCTTGATTCCCGAAATTATCGGTCGTTTGCCTGTTCTTACTTATCTGAATCCTTTAGATCGAGATGCGTTGAGCAAGATATTGGTAGAACCTAAGAATTCTATCATTAAGCAATATGTCAAGTTGCTGGAGATGGATGGAATCAAATTGGAATTTGATAAGGATGCTCTCGATTATATAGTAGACAAGGCTGTGGAATATAAACTCGGAGCCAGAGGCTTGCGCTCCATAGTAGAAGCGGTCATGATGGATGCTATGTTTGATGTGCCCTCTCAGAAAATTACTTCTTTTGAGGTGACATTGGATTATGCTAAACAGCAGTTGGAGAAAACCAATTTGCAGCAACAGATGAGAACTGCTTAAGAGTGGCGAGATACAACGTGTGCTCAAATATTTTTCCGATACGGATATACTAATATATATATTAAATAGGTGGATATGACGGAACAGATGAATCTAACAGAACAGTTGAAACATTATTTTGGTTTTGACTCGTTTAAGGGTGACCAGGAGTCGATTATAAAAAATCTGATGAGTGGTAATGATACATTTGTGTTGATGCCTACAGGTGGAGGAAAGAGTTTGTGCTATCAGTTACCTTCCTTAATTATGGAAGGTACTGCTATCGTTGTTTCGCCTTTGATTGCCTTGATGAAGAATCAAGTGGATGTTATCAATGGTCTTAGTGAAGAAGATGGGGTGGCACACTATCTCAATTCTTCTCTGAATAAGTCGGCTATCGAAAAAGTAAAAAGCGATATCTTGTCAGGCAAGACGAAGTTACTCTATGTGGCTCCTGAGTCTTTGACCAAGGAAGATAATGTAGATTTTTTGAAAATCGTTAAGATTTCGTTCTACGCCATTGATGAGGCTCACTGTATATCAGAATGGGGACATGACTTCCGTCCTGAGTATCGTCGTATCCGTCCTATTATTAATGAAATAGGTAATGCGCCTGTGATAGCCCTCACCGCCACGGCGACGGACAAGGTAAGAACGGATATCAAGAAAAGTTTAGGTATCTTGGATGCCAAGGAATTTAAAAGTTCGTTTAATCGCCCTAATCTGTATTATGAGGTACGTCCTAAAACGCAAGATATAGATAAGCAGATTATCATGTTTATCCGTCAACATGCAGGAAAGAGTGGAATCATCTACTGTCTTTCGAGAAAGAAAGTGGAAGAGTTGGCTGAGGTGCTGAAAGCTAATGATATCAAGGCTGCACCTTATCATGCAGGTTTGGATTCTGCTACTCGTTCGCAGACACAAGATGATTTCTTGATGGAACGAATTGATGTTATTGTGGCTACCATAGCTTTTGGAATGGGTATTGACAAACCTGATGTGCGCTTTGTTATTCATTATGACATCCCTAAGAGTTTGGAGGGCTATTATCAAGAAACTGGTCGCGCTGGTCGTGATGGTGGTGAGGGCATGTGTATTGCCTTCTATGCTCGAAAAGACTTAAAGAAATTAGAGAAGTTTATGGAGAATAAACCGGTGGCTGAGCAAGACATCGGTAGACAATTGTTACAGGAAACAGCTGCTTATGCAGAGTCTTCTGTATGCCGCCGCAAAATGTTGCTTCATTATTTCGGTGAAGACTATAATGAGGAAAATTGTCATAATTGCGATAACTGTCTGCATCCTACTACAAAGATAGAAGCTAAGGATGCTTTGCTGGTTATATTGCAAGCGGTAGCTGCCGTCAAGGAGAATTTCAGACAGGAATATATCGTTGATTTTGTAAAGGGAAGGGCTACTGATGATATTGTATCGCATAAGCATAACGAACTTGACGCTTTCGGGGCTGGTGAAGATATGGATGTTAAGTTGTGGAATCCTGTTATCCGACAAGCATTGATTGCTGGCTATCTGAAGAAAGATGTTGAGAACTATGGTTTGCTGAAATTGACAGCAGCCGGTAAACGTTTCATCAAAAATCCAGAGTCGTTTATGATTGTGGAGGACAAAGTGTTCAAGGATGATTACGGATTGGAGACGCATAGTGTTGGCAGCGAAGCTCTCGACCCAGAACTATTCGCCATGCTTAAGGATTTGCGCTTAGATATGTCTAAGAAGCATCATCTACCTCCGTATGTCGTGTTCCAAGATGTTTCCTTGGAACAAATGGCTACGATGTATCCTGTTGACTTGCAAGAATTGCAGAATATACAGGGCGTTGGTGCTGGTAAGGCTAAAAGATACGGTAAGGAGTTTTGTGAACTGATCAAGAAATATTGTGAGGAAAACGAAATAGAACGCCCTGAAGAATTGCGCGTTCGTACTGTGGCAAAAAAATCTATGTTGAAGGTGAGCATCATCCAGAGTATAGATCGCCAGATAGCTCTTGATGATCTTGCTGAGGCCAAAGGGCTCGATTTTAATGTCCTTTTGGATGAAATCGAAGCTATCGTATATAGTGGAACGAAACTTAATATCGATTATTTCATAGAAGATGTTATCGACGATGAGCATGTTGATGATATCTATGACTATTTCATGGAGAGCGATACAGATGATTTGGATGCTGCTCAAAATGAATTGGGTGAGGACTATTCCGAAGATGAAATAAGGTTGGTAAGAATAAAGTTCTTGTCAGAACAAGCCAACTAATCACGTTAAATAGCATTAATAAGGAGTGAAATTCGTGAAAAATGGGCAAAATATGAAATATTATTGCTAAATTTGCACGCAATAAATTTTTAAAGGTTACAATATGTCATCATTTGTTGCAGATAAAATTGTACTGGACGGCCTCACTTACGACGACGTCCTTCTTATCCCTGCTTATTCAGAGGTGTTGCCCAAAGAGGTAGAGTTGAAAACCAAGTTCTCTCGTAATATCGAGTTGAATGTTCCATTCGTCACTGCTGCGATGGATACTGTTACCGAGGCGTCAATGGCCATTGCTATTGCTCGCGAAGGAGGTATCGGTGTTATCCACAAGAACATGTCGATAGAGGAACAAGCACGCCAAGTAGCTATTGTTAAGCGTGCAGAGAACGGAATGATTTATGATCCTGTTACGATTCGTCGAGGAAGTACAGTACAGGATGCACTTGACATGATGCACGATTACCATATTGGTGGTATTCCTGTTGTTGACGATGAGAATCATTTGGTTGGTATTGTGACAAATCGCGATTTGCGTTTTGAGCGTCATCTCGATAAGAAAATTGATGAGGTGATGACTTCAGAAAATCTTGTTACTACTCATCAGCAGACTGACTTGATTGCTGCTGCTCAGATTCTTCAAGAGAACAAGATTGAAAAACTTCCTGTTGTGGATAATGCAAACCATCTTGTTGGTTTGATTACTTATAAGGATATCACTAAAGCTAAGGATAAGCCTATGGCATGCAAGGACGAGAAAGGTCGTCTGCGTGTTGCTGCAGGTGTGGGCGTTACTGTCGATACGCTTGATCGTGCAAAGGCTTTGGTTGAAGCTGGTGCTGATGCCATCGTGATAGATACTGCACATGGACATTCAAAGGGTGTAGTAGAAAAATTGCATGCTGTTAAGGCGGCATTCCCTCATGTAGATGTAGTTGTTGGTAATGTTGCTACTGGTGAGGCTGCTAAGTATTTGGTAGAGAATGGTGCTGATGGTGTCAAGGTTGGTATCGGCCCTGGTTCTATTTGTACTACTCGTGTCGTAGCAGGTGTTGGTGTACCTCAGTTGAGTGCTGTTTACGATGTTTACTCTGCCTTAAAGGGTACTGGTGTGCCATTGATTGCTGATGGTGGCTTGCGTTACTCTGGTGATATCGTTAAGGCTTTGGCTGCTGGTGGTAGCTGCGTGATGATTGGTTCTCTCGTAGCTGGTACCGAGGAAAGTCCTGGTGACACTATTATCTTTAATGGTCGTAAGTTTAAGAGCTATCGTGGTATGGGCTCTTTGGAGGCAATGGAACAGAAGAATGGTTCTAAGGATCGTTATTTCCAGAGCGATACGAAGGATGTGAAGAAACTCGTTCCTGAGGGAATCGCTGGTCGTGTGCCATACAAGGGTACTGTACAAGAAGTTATCTATCAGTTGATTGGCGGTTTGCGTTCTGGTATGGGATATTGTGGTGCTGCTACGATAGGCAACTTGCATAATGCTAAGTTCACTCGTATCACGAATGCTGGCGTTTTGGAGAGTCATCCACACGACATTACTATTACCAGTGAGGCTCCTAACTACAGCCGTCCTGAATAATAATGATTTGAAAGAAATGAAAATAAATGCGCTTTTAGCAGCTATGCTCCTTTCGGGGAGCATAGCTTTTGCTCAGGTCGATCCAGTGATCATGACAATCAATGGTACACCTGTGTCTCGTTCAGAATTTGAGTATTCTTACAATAAGAATAATTCCGAGGGAGTCATTGACAAGAAAACGGTCAATGAATATGTGGATTTGTTTGTCAACTATAAGTTGAAGGTTCAGGCTGCAATAGATGCTCGCTTAGATACCTTGGATTCTTTTAAAAAAGAGTTCGCAACTTATCGTGATCAACAGATACGTCCTTCGATGATAACTGAGCAGGATGTAGAAAACGAAGCGCATCGTATATATGAGGAAACTCGCCAACGCATCGATGGGACTGGTGGTATGGTAAAGGTTTCTCATATCTTACTTATGCTAAACCAAAAGGCTACTCCTGCTGAGAATGTGAAGTTGAAGAATCGAGCTGATTCTCTCTATGCTGTATTGAAAAAAGGAGCCGACTTTGCTGAGTTAGCCAAGAAATTCTCTGATGATAAAGGTTCTGCTGTTAATGGCGGTGCCTTACCTTGGATTAGTAAGGGACAGACCGTGAAAGCCTTTGAGGATGCTGCATATTCGCTTCGTGTTGGCGAAATCAGTAAACCTATTCTTTCTGAGTTTGGTTATCATATTGTTAAAAAGGAAGGTAAACAGAATTTCTTCCCCTATGACTCGCTTAGAACGGATATCATTCGTTTTATTGATGCAAGAGGTATAAGGGAAAAAATTATTAATGACAAGTTGGACTCGATTGCAAAGGCAATGCCAGCTGGTACTACTACAGAGTCTATTCTTGATAAAAAGGCAGAGGAATTATCTGCTAAGGATAGCGATTTGAAAAACCTGATTCGTGAGTATCATGATGGTTTGTTGCTATACGAAATCAGTAATTGTATGGTTTGGGAAAAGGCTTCTAAGGACGAACAAGGTCAAAAGGAGTTCTTTGCTAAAAACAAGAAACGCTTCAAATGGAGTGAACCACGTTTTAAAGGAATTGCTTACCATGTAAAGGATGCCGCCGATGTTGAGGCTGTAAAGAAGAGTGTCAAAGGTAAGGCTTTCTCTGAATGGGCTGATATTCTTCGCAATACTTTCAATAATGATTCTGTTATTCGCATACGTGTGGAAAAGGGAATCTTCAAGAAAGGCGACAACGCTGTTGTCGATAAGATGATCTTTAAGAAAGATACTACAGTTAATGCTTTGAAGGACTATCCTATTGATGCTACCTTCGGTAAAGTATTGAAGAAAGGCCCTGAGGATTATACTGATGTGAAATCACAGGTTATTGCCGATTATCAGGACTTGTTGGAGAAAGAGTGGGTGGCTTCTTTACGAAGGAAGTATCCCGTTGTTGTGAACAAGGAGGTCTTGTCGACCGTCAATACACATAAATCAAACGAAAAATAAAGATAAATGAAAATAGAGAATAAGATCGCTTTGGCTTTCGTGGCTTTGATGTTTATCATAGGCATCAGTGCAAATGCCAACAGGGTTTCTTACCATTCCAATGCTTCTGCTTTAAGCGACACCATATCCAGTGATACTAATAATGTGCAGGATATGCCTGTACTGAACGAGGGGAGTGTTGTAGATGAGGTGATTTGGGTTGTAGGTGATGAGCCTATCTTGAAGTCTGATGTCGAGATTACTCGTCTGCAAGGTGAAGCTGAAGGACTCAAGTATACTGGCGATCCTGATTGTAGCATCCCAGAGCAGATTGCTGTACAGAAACTTTTCTTGCATCAAGCTGCCATAGATAGTATAGAGGTTTCTGAGTCTGAGGTTATGTCGGGCATTGACGAGCAAATCAATTACTGGATCAATATGATTGGCTCTCGTGAGAAACTGGAAGAGTATCGTAAGCAAAGCGTTACCCAGATGCGTCAGCAGATGCATGATGATTTCAAAAATCGTCAGTTGATTCAGAAGATGAAAGAGAAACTGGTAAAGGATATCAAGGTTTCTCCTGCTCAGGTGCGTCGTTATTTTAATAATTTGCCTGCAGATAGTATTCCTTTTGTACCTACTGAGGTTGAGGTGGAAATCTTAACACAGCAGCCCAAAATACCTATGGAAGAAATCAATCGCATCAAAGATGAGTTGAGAGAGTATACGGATCGTGTTAATAAGGGTGAGACTACCTTCTCTACTTTGGCTCGTCTCTATTCTGAAGATCCTGGCTCAGCTCGTATGGGTGGAGAGATGGATTATGTAGGGCGTGGTATGCTCGATCCTGCTTTTGCTAATGTTGCATTCAATCTGACAGATCCAAAGAAGATATCTAAAATTGTAGAATCTGAATTTGGTTACCATATCATCCAGTTGATAGATAAGCGTGGTGATAAGATCAAGGTACGCCATATCTTGCGTAAGCCTCTTGTGCCACAGGAGGCTATAGATAAGGCTATTGCTCGTCTTGACTCTATCGGAAATGATATTCGTAGTAATAAGTTTAACTTTGAATCTGCTGTGTCTGTTCTTTCTGATGATAAAGATACAAAGAACAACCGCGGTTTGATGGCCAACACTTCTCAGGCTGGTGTACGTACTTCTAAATTCCAGATGAAGGATTTACCAACAGAAATTGCTCGTATGGTAGATACAATGAAGGTTGGAGAGGTGTCACGCTCGTTCCAGATGATCAATAGTCGCGGAAAGACTACTTGCGCTTTAGTGAAACTGGTTAGTAGGGTAGAAGGACATCGTGCTACGATAACAGAAGACTTCCAGGTAATGCAAGATGTAGTTCTTGCTAAAGAACGTGAGAAAACTTTGCATGACTGGGTTGTTAATAAGATTAAGAGTACTTATGTACGTATGAACGACCGATATAAGGATTGTAAATTTGAATATCAAGGTTGGGTTAAGTAATGAGAATAATAAATATCATAAAGCGACATATCAACGGGCATAGAATCATCTTTTTTTTGATTCTATGCCTGTTTGGACTATGTCTTGTCCAGGCTATGCAGGCTTCCAAAAAGTCAGCCAAGAAGCGTCCACAAGGTGACAGAGTATATTTGCTTCATGCAGATGAGTTGCGATATGATATGTACGGATCTCATCCTGACGCACAGATTGTAAAAGGAAAGGTTTCTTTTTCGCACCAGGGTGCTCATCTCACTTGTGATAGTGCTTATTTCTATGAAGGCTCTAACTCGGTGAAGGCTTTCGGGCATGTTCACTTCCGTCAGGGAGATACCTTATCTCTGGTCTGCGACCGAGCAGAATATGATGGACAGATGCAAATGATGAGAGCTCGTCAAAATGTGGTGTTACGCCATCGTAGGCAGGTGTTGCGTACGGATAGTCTTGATTACGACCGTCTTTACGAAATGGCCAATTTCTTTGATGGTGGTACTCTGATTGATGGTAAGGATAAACTTGTATCCGACTGGGGAGAATACCATACGCAGACACGTGAAGCTAAATTCGTTTATAATGTCAAGCTACGTAGTGGCAAGGATTTGGTGGTGACTGATACCTTATATTATGATGTTCCTCAGTCAAAGGCTCATATGGTTGGTCCATCCAAGGTTATTTCTGGTAATAGTGTCGTTAAAACCGAGAATGGTTACTATGATACGAATAGTAAGAGTGCCCAGTTGTATGGTCGTTCTACCTTATATGATAAGGAGAAGTCTATTACGGGCGATAGTCTGTACTATGTGAAGGATGGCGAAAGCCAAGGCTATGGTCATGTGGTGTATGTAGATAAGAAGAATAAAAATTCTCTTACCTGCAACTATTTGCGTTATAATGAAAAGACAGGTTATGGTTTTGCCACAAAGAACCCTGTCGCCATCGATTATTCTCAGAAAGATACGATGTGGCTTCATTCTGATACGATGAAGATTTACACGTATCATATTGATACAGATTCGGTGTATCGTAAGATTCATGCGTTTCATAAGGTTCGTGCTTACCGAAAAGATGTGCAAGCTGTTTGTGATTCTTTAGTCTATCATTCTAAGGATTCTTGCATGACGATGTATAAAGATCCTATCGTGTGGAATGGTAATCGTCAATTGTTGGGTGAGGTTATCCATGCTTATATGCGTGATTCTACTCTGCGTTTGGCTCATGTAGTAGGACAAGCTCTTTCGGTAGAAATGTTGCCTGATAGCTTACACTACAATCAGATTGCTTCTAAGGAAATGAAGGCTCATTTCGTAGATGGACAGATGAGAATGGCAGAGTCAATAGGTAATGTGCAGACAATTTATTATCCTATAGATGATAAGGATAGTACGCTGATGGGACTCAACAACCTCGAAACTGATACATTGCGTATGTATATGACTCCACAGCGACAGTTGGATCATATTTGGACCAATAAGTTTACGAGTGTCATGTATCCGATGACGCAGATACCACCAACGAAGTATAAACTGCCTAATTTTGCTTGGTTTGATGATATCCGGCCTAAAGATAAAAATGATATCTTTGTTTGGCGAGGCAAAGCCAAGGGTACAGAACTTAAGAATATCAAACGTCATGAGGCGCCTTTGCAGGTGTTGTCTAAACCTGCATCAGCAAATGGGACAGCTGAGGAAAAATAAACAGATAAATTGATTAGCTGATGTTATTTCCTACTCGCAAGCCTCGACGGTTCTGTTATACACCTCGTTATTCTCGGCAACATGGTTTTGATTTTCATTCAAGACGTTGTCCTACTCGCAGGCAGCATGTTATGCTGCTTGTTGTGTTATTGTTGTTACTCCTTGCTCTTATGATCTTATTTTAAAACAGAAAGAAACGAATGAGTGATATAATCCAACTTTTACCCGATTCTGTAGCCAATCAGATAGCTGCAGGAGAAGTAATACAGCGTCCTGCCTCTGTTATCAAGGAACTGGTAGAGAATTCTGTAGATGCTGGTGCTACACGTATAGATGTGGCCGTAGTTGATGCAGGTCGTACGAGTATCTTGGTGATAGATGATGGGAAGGGTATGTCTGAAACTGATGCTCGTTTGTCCTTTGAACGTCATGCAACCTCTAAAATACGGAAGGCTGATGATCTCTTTGCCCTGCAAACTATGGGTTTTAGAGGTGAAGCGTTAGCGTCTATTGCAGCTGTAGCTCAAGTTACTCTCAAGTCTCGTCAGGCTCATGAAGAGATAGGTACTCAGCTTGTGATTTCTGGCTCTAAAGTAGAATCTCAAGAACCTTGTTCGTGTCCTCAAGGTAGTAGTTTTTGCATCAATAATTTATTCTATAACGTACCTGCAAGACGTAAGTTTTTGAAGTCAAACTCTACGGAGTTGAATAATATACTTTCTGCATTTGAACGCATCGTCTTAGTAAATCCTCAGATTAGTTTTACCCTGCAGAGTAATGGGACAGAGTTGATGAATCTGCGTGCAGCAAACTTGCGTCAGCGCATCATAGATGTCTTTGGTAAACGTCTTAATCAAGATCTCTTGCCTGTCAATGTGGATACAATGATGTGTAAGATTTCGGGATTTATCGGTAAACCTGAGTCTGCACGTAAAAAAGGTGTCCATCAGTTTTTCTTTGTCAATGATCGTTATATGAAACATCCTTATTTCAATAAGGCAGTCATGGCTGCTTTTGAGCGGATGGTTCCTCAGGGAGAGCAGGTGCCTTATTTTCTTTATTTTACAGTTGCACCTTCAGATATTGATGTCAATATTCATCCCACAAAGACCGAGATTAAGTTTGAAAACGAGCAAGCCATTTGGCAGATTCTTTCTGCTGCAATTAAGGAGTCTTTGGGTGTTTATAATGATGTTCCTACTATTGATTTTGATACCGAGGATAAGCCCGATATTCCTGTTTATAATCCTGAGATGTTTCCAAGAGCCACAGCTCCAAAGATTAGTGTAGATCCCAACTATAATCCCTTTACTGCACATACAGGTTCAAGCCCTCGTAAGCCTATGGTAGATGAGCATTGGGAACAACTCTATGAAGGATTGCCTAATACATCACAGGATGAGGAACCTGATATGTTCGAATCCTTGCAGATGAATCAGATAGAACAGCAAGAACAGAATCAATCGTCTCATATTATAGCAGATAAATCGCCTACGCATTATCAGTATAAGGGAAAATACATCATGACTGCGGTGAAGTCAGGCTTGATGATTATTGATCAACATCGCGCTCACGTTCGCGTATTATATGAACAATATCTTGCTCAGTTATCCTCTCATGAAAATCATTCTCAGAAAGTCCTTTTCCCCGAAGTAGTACAGTTCCCTGCATCCGATGAGGTGGTATTGCAGAAGGTGTTGCCTCAAGTAGAAGCATTTGGCTTCGAACTTGAAGATTTAGGCAAGGGAAGTTATGCAGTCAATGCGATTCCAGCAGGATTGGATGGCATAAAACCCGTTACGTTGGTCCATGATATGGTGATTGCGGCCAAGGAGAAGGGTGTCTCTGCTGTAGACGAAATCAATAAGTCTTTGGCTTTATCTATGGCTCGAGCTGCAGCTATTCCTGTAGGTCAAGTACTTAATAACGACGAAATGGAAGGATTGGTAAATAGTTTGTTTGGCTGTAGTAATGTTAATTATACTCCTGATGGTAAAAATGTGTTGTGTATTTTCCAACAGCGAGACATCGAGCAACTTTTGGGTTAAAATGATGAAATAGTAAACAAAAGTTTATATTTCTGATTAAAAAAACTACTTTTTTAAGCTAAAAAGTAGTTTTTTTTTTGAAAAAAAAGATAGAATTCAAAAAAAAACATTAACTTTGCGCCTGTATTTGATTTATCGATATTGTTATATAGTAAAAGAGAAGTGTATTTAAAATATATTATATAGACGTTTAAATAATGATTGTTATGAAAAAGTTTTTAGCTGTACTGGCTTTTGCTGGTATTTCTATGAGTGGTTTTGCTCAGGATGTTACTCCTACTCAGCAGTATAGTGTTGCAACAAACTCATTTTGGAGCAATTGGTTTGTTGAGGTAGGTGCTGATTGGAATGCATGGTACTCTGGCGAGGAGCATGGTCAGAATTTTGCAATAAGTCCTTTCAAGAAGTTCCGTTCTAATGCAGGCGCTTCTGTAGCTGTAGGTAAGTGGTTTACTCCTGGCCTCGGTTTGCGTACAAAGGTTCAGGGTATCTGGGGCAAGCGCGTTTGGGATCCTGAGACAGAGACTAAGGGTAGCTTCAACAGATATTGGGTTGTTAACGAGCAGGTAATGTTCAACCTCAGCAACTTGCTTTTGGGCTATAACGAGAACCGTGTATGGAATGTGATTCCTTTCGCTGGTGGTGGCTTCGGTCGCACTATGACTCACAACTACTATGCAATGGACCTCTGCGTTGGTCTTCAGTCTACATGGAAGGTAGCCAAGAAGGTGAACGTTTATTTTGAGGCAGGCTGGAACCGTTTCGAGTCTGATATCGATGGTGGTTACAACGGCGGTGAGCGCGGTTGGGATTCTCACGACAACAACCTCTATGCTGAAATCGGTTTGACTTTCAAGCTTGGCAAGTCTACTTGGAAGAAGACTCCAGATGTTGATGCTATCAACGCTCTTCATCAGTCAGAGCTTGATGCTCTTAACGCTAAGTTGAACGATGCTAACGCAGAGAACGAGCGTCTGAAGGATATGTTGGCTAATCAGAAGCCTGTAGAGGTTGTAACTCCTAAGACAGTTAAGGAATTCGTTACTACACCAGTATCAGTATTCTTTGATATCAATAAGACTAACGTTGCTTCACAGTATGATCTCGTAAATGTACGCGCTTTGGCTAAGTATGCTATTGCTAACAACTCTAACTTGCTCGTTAGCGGTTATGCAGATAAGGCTACAGGTAATGAAAAGATCAACCAGAAGTTGTCTGAAGGTCGTGCAGAGACTGTTGCTGGCGAACTTGTTAAGATGGGTGTTAATAGATCTAACATTACAACAAAGGGTAATGGTGGTGTAGATGATATGTCTCCTATCTCTTTCAACCGTCGTGCTACTGTTCAGGTTATTGAGTAATACAACTTTGTTAGGTTTGATATAACTTACAAGGTTAAGATATAAGGTGCTTCCTATTGGGGAGCACCTTTTTGTTTCTATTAACTATTTCGCAAGAGTTCTATGTACATACGGTTATGATGTACATTTGCTTGTTTAGCTACATTTTCTTTTGGAAGAATGAAATATAATTACTTAGCCCTTTTTTTTAAGAGGGTTCAGTTTATTAGTTTTATTTGTGCGAATTTCATTGTTTTTGGTGAGTAGCAATAGAATGGTAAGGATTCCTTTGTGGAGGATTATAAACGTTGTTTTCTTTGTTTTATAGGTCTTAAATAAGGGAAAAAGAACTTTTTTGAAGGAAAAATGAAAAAAGTTGCCGAAAAGTTTGGTGGAAACAAAAAATGTTCGTACCTTTGCAACC
>USOQ01000043.1 GCA_900556395.1 Candidatus Segatella caccae
ACCATGTGGCAGAGGCAGAAAGTAAGCCTCATTCTCTCAGTGAAGCATGGACAACATTCAGCTTCTGAGAAAAAGAACGAGACTTACTTTCTGATGGCAGCCCGGAAAGTGTGCAGCATCCGTAGTATGGGGTGTTGTTCGCAACACCCCTGAAGAATGTTCGACCTATCTCCCTTGCTGCTCTGGAGTGAAGAGAAGCTTTGCTCCTGGGCAGTTTCGCCATGTTTGCGGAATACACAGCAACGCCGTGCATGGAGATAACTGGCGAAAGGGGATAATAAGATATATTCCATATAACACTTATATAGAATAATATTGTTTCCGTATAAAGATTCCTATTACTATATATGTATTCTTTCTATACTGTACCGTGTAATTATAGATAATGGTCATTCAACCATACGACTATAGGTTTGAGTTTGTCCTTTATCCACATTCTCTATCTTGATAAGAACCATTGCTCTTGATGGAATCGTGCTTGGAAGTTCTTTCATCAGTTTACCTATTATTTCATCCACGTTGTTAAAGCCAACATCAGTGAACTCGCTGACTTTCCTTCCTCGATAAAAAATAGAGCCTTTCATCATCTGACGGAATGAGAAACGTTCAAATACCGTGCTATCAGCCTTCGAATAATCTCTTGATTTATCCTCAGTGAAGAATATCTTCTCCAAGACTTTTTCATTCAACGCCCATGCAGGTGAGAAGTCTATCTTAACATAAGACCTTGTCACACGATGACGGTCTGAATGGTTCATAGCAAAGCCAACCTCATCAATGGATGCTCCACATTCGTTTTGGGCAACAGTTGCCCATGTATGGCGAAATGTATATACACAATACGCCTTCTCATGTGGAATATGGAGACTTTTCTCGCATATCTGACGGATTCCGCAATTAATGTTGGCTCCAAAACTGTCGCTATTGGTCATACGTTTGTGGAAATCGAAAAGATAAGGCGAGGTTGTCTTATCAAGATACTTGTCGAATACAGGTTGCAAGATACCTGGTATCTTCATTTCCATATAAGCATGATCGTTTCTGAACTTGCGAGTTTTTGCTCGCTCATAGCTAATGATGCCATCATGGTAATCTTCTTTCTTCAAATTATATATATCAACAGTATTCATTCCTGCAAGGCAAAGCACCATCATGGCAACATCATGTCCAAGCTCTGCCAAAGGCAATATACGGTCGGAAGGTGGGAGAGGAGCGGCAAAGAAAGCACGGCATTCTTCCATAGTAATAGCTCGCTTCTCTGGAGTGTCTGCCTTTGGTATTTTTATTTTTAGCCATGGATTTGTTGTTATACGGATGATACCGCAGTCATAGTCGTTAAATTCAAGCAACGCTTGCCTGAATATTTGTCTTATACATATAGGGTACATTTCCTTGGCTCTTGCAGTTTTAGCAAGAGACTTTATCCATCCATTGATAAACTTGGATGTGAGTTGCGAACACATTACTTTATTGGAACCTGCATAGAGTTCCAAATGTCTATAGGCAAGTTCGTAGTTCCTGGCGTTCCGTTCATGACCATTGTTGTATAGATTGTCATGGTATTGCCTTGCATAATCTGAAAAGCATACATCAGCTGTACCGCTTTCCAAATATGCTACAACATCATCCACACTCCATGTGCTAATAGGCTGTTTGTTGAGCATATCCGCAAAATGGGCTATCTTGACAGTACATGCTTCAAGAACAAAAGGATCCTTGACTTCATGGTTCTTTTTGTTCACAGATTTTGTTTCTACGATTTTGTCTGTTTTTAGATACCTTGACTTTCTGTTGTGAGTAACCCGGATAGATACATTCCAGAATCCATCTGCTCTCTGTCTCAGTGCCACTGTTTTAAATGTTGCCATATCTTTTATGTTTAAATTGTTCTTAAAATCATTTCGAAAGTTGTAAAACATGTGTAAAACATGTCCTTGGAAATTGTAAAACATATGTAAAACATCCATCATCATTTGTAGCATTTCAGTGGTACTTCCGCTAAAAACGAATTAAGTGGAAAGTCCTCTGTTACAAGGACTTTCCACTTAATCTATTGAGAATCAAATATTTGCTATTATTCTTCAACAGCGGCCTGCGCCGCTGCCAAACGAGCGATTGGAACGCGGAATGGAGAGCAGCTTACGTAGTTGAGACCTACCTTATGGCAGAACTTAACAGATGAAGGCTCACCTCCATGCTCACCACAGATACCACACTTAAGCTCAGGACGAGTGCCACGACCCTTCTTGACAGCCATCTCTACCAACTGACCAACACCAGTCTGATCAAGAACCTGGAATGGGTCAACATTCAGAATCTTCTTCTCCAAATAAACAGGCAAGAAGCTGGCAATATCATCACGGCTATAACCAAATGTCATCTGTGTCAAGTCGTTGGTACCAAAGCTGAAGTACTCAGCCTTCTTAGCGATATAGTCTGCAGTAAGAGCTGCACGAGGAATCTCAATCATGGTACCTACCTTGAATGGAATCTCAATGCCTTCCTGCTCGAAGAGTTCCTTAGCTGTGCTGCGGATTACCTGCTCCTGCATATCAAACTCGTTGACGATACCGATAAGAGGAACCATAATCTCAGGCTGAGGATCGAAGCCTTCCTTCTTCAACTGGATGGCTGCACCCAGGATAGCCTTTGTCTGCATAGCGGTAATCTCTGGATAGGTATTACCAAGACGGCAACCACGATGACCCAACATTGGGTTGGCCTCACTCAGAGAATTGACGCGTTTCTGGATTTCCTCTACAGAGATACCCATTTCTTCAGCCATCGTCTTCTGACCTGCCAAATCGTGAGGTACAAACTCATGCAAAGGAGGATCGAGCAAACGAACGTTTACAGGATGACCGTCCATAGCCTTCAAGATGCCGTAGAAGTCCTGCTTCTGATAAGGAAGAAGCTTGGCGAGCGCCTTCTCGCGACCTTCCTTTGTACCAGAAAGGATCATCTCGCGCATGGCCTTGATCTTCTCATTCTCAAAGAACATATGCTCAGTACGGCACAAACCGATACCTACAGCACCAAAGTTGCGTGCCACCTCAGCATCATGAGGAGTATCAGCATTGGTACGAACTACCAACTTGGTATATTTATCGCAAAGGTTCATCAACTCAGCAAAGTCGCCAGTCACCTCAGCAGGCTTGGTCTTCACCTCACCATTATAAACCTCACCAGTAGAACCATTGAGAGAAATGAAATCACCCTCGCGCAGCAGCACTCCGTCGATTTCTACTGTACGGGCCTTATAGTCTACATTGATTGCGCCGGCACCAGACACGCAGCACTTACCCATACCACGAGCCACAACGGCAGCGTGAGATGTCATACCACCACGGGCTGTCAAAATACCTTCAGCAGCATTCATACCTGCCAAGTCTTCAGGACTCGTCTCAATACGAACCATGATTACACGATGACCACTCTCATGCCACTTCTCTGCATCGTCAGCAAAGAACACAATCTGTCCGCAGGCAGCACCTGGAGAAGCTGGCAAACCACGTGTCAGCACCTTAGCTTGCATCTGAGCTGTCTTATCGAATACAGGGTGGAGAAGTTCATCGAGCTTGTTAGGTTCACAACGCTTAAGAGCTGTCTTCTCATCAATTTCACCCTCATGAAGCAAGTCCATAGCAATCTTAACCATGGCTGTACCAGTACGCTTACCATTACGGGTCTGCAAGAACCAAAGATGGCCTTCCTGTACAGTGAACTCCATATCCTGCATATCATGATAATGTTTCTCAAGCTTGTCCTGGATGTCATTGAGTTGTGCAAAGATTTCAGGCATAGCCTCTTCCATAGAAGGATATTTGCTTGCACGTGTTTCCTCATCAATACCCTGGAGCTTAGCCCAACGAAGAGAACCTTCCTTAGTAATCTGCTGTGGTGTACGAATACCAGCAACCACGTCTTCACCCTGTGCGTTAACAAGATACTCACCATTGAAGAGATTCTCACCTGTAGCAGCATCGCGGCTGAAGCAAACACCAGTAGCAGATGTATCACCCATATTACCGAAGACCATAGCCATCACAGAAACGGCTGTTCCCCACTCTGCAGGGATGCCTTCCATCTTACGATAAAGGATGGCACGCTCGTTCATCCAACTATCGAATACTGCACAGATAGCACCCCAAAGCTGTTCCATCGGATTGTCAGGGAAGTCTTTGCCTGTCTGTTGCTTGATAGCTGTCTTGAATGCCATAACGAGTTGCTTCAGTTCATCAACTGTCATTTCGTTATCAAGACTGATTCCACGTTGCTTCTTCACGTCCATAATAATGGCCTCGAATGGATCGATATCTTCCTTATTGACCGGTTTCATACCAAGCACCACATCACCATACATCTGTACGAAGCGACGATAACTGTCATAAGCAAAACGCTCATTGCCTGTCTTACGTGCCAATCCCTCTACTACCTCATCATTCAAACCAAGGTTGAGGATGGTGTCCATCATACCTGGCATAGAAGCACGGGCTCCAGAGCGAACGCTGACAAGAAGAGGATTCTCCACGTCACCAAACTTTGAGTTCATCAAAGTCTCAATATGCTGAACAGCCTTCTCTACTTCTTCTTTGAGAAGGGCTACAACTTCTTCTTTGCCTTTTTCAAAGTATTCATTACAAACATCTGTTGTGATGGTAAAACCTGGAGGAACGGGTACACCAATCAGGTTCATCTCTGCCAAGTTGGCACCCTTACCACCGAGCAAGTTTCTCATATCAGCCTTGCCCTCTGCCTTACCATTACCAAAGGTATAAACTCTTTTTTCACTCATAGTTGAATAGGTTTGTTATTTTTAGTTATTGTTATTTATTTATGATGCAAATATACAACATTTATTCTGTTCCACCAAACTTCAATCTAACTTTTTGTAATCCCGACATTACATTTTAAGCTGTTTACGTACACAAAGCACACCTATTAAAAATCAACAAGCGCCAAGTTACACAACACCTACGCTTTTGAGAATATCAAAACACTTTTTATGCTTGCCTGCGAAAGAAATCCATGAAGCCACTATACCTATATAATATATAATAGTCCATGGACTGCTTTCATCTTACAACGTTAGAAACGTAAAGAAAAGTGATTACATTTGAGATAAACGATTCAGATAATATTCTCTCACATCATTCCAACGATAATAAGGCCACATATCAGTTTTCACTGCCACATGTACTTCTTTCTCATTGTGCAAGAATTTCACCAAGATATCACCACTCTTATTCTCAAAGAATATCAACTGAACATTAGCTGCCATAGGCGAAGCTTTAAAGTCACACCAATGCTTATACACCTCAGCTGGTCCTGCCACAGCTACATCGAAATTCTCTACCTGCAATAATGCCAACAAAGGAATCACATTACCGTCATGACCAAAACGCAATGTCGCTGCAATAGAGCGATTCTTGATGGCAGAGTCTGCTGATTCTATAATATTCTGAACCAACGACTTAGAATTTGCCATAACAATACCTTTACTTGCGAGAGGATTAGCATTGCCTATATAGAATCGATAATTGACACATTGCCATAAATCAAACATTTCCTGAGCTGTGAAAATATCATAGAAAGACAAGGGAGTCTCTATATCTTGCATATCCACTGCTATCCAGTATAATCCCCACATGAGGTCATGAGGATTCACCTCACAACGAATAAAGTCGGCATTACTAAACAAAGAGCTAACAAGCCTATCCGGTTTTACCTGAGCAGCCTCAAACTTGCGATATTCCTCTACCCATGGACCTTTCTCGCCGTGTGTAAAAGCATTCGAGATATCAGTATGATAGTTAAGATAAGACATATATTTTTCACTCATCTCATAACTGATGTCAAGTTGAGGATTGAGACCTTTGAGGCGATCGCCAAAGGCAACCATACTCATAGCACAACGACAAACTACCGTAGAACGAGCTGAGATATGGCGCTTACCACGGAAAACTTCAGGAAAGTTCTTGGCCATTCTCTCTGCTATACCTTGATGTTGACGCACACCAAGAGGTGTCAAGTCTCCGGCACGACCTTCAGCTTCTATCCAAACTTTTTCCAAGCGACTTAACACATCCTTACCCAAAGAGGTAAGTGAATTTGAAGCATCTGCCTTCTGCATCAGTTGGATAATCCACTGATAATCTCTATCACCCAAAAGATATCGAGAGCCATGTCTTCCGTAATGACTCACATAAAATGGTTTATAGCCTTTAGGAGCTGGTGTTTGTTTAGTATCTACCTGTGGATATGCCAAATACACACCTCCTGCTTTGTTTAGGTTAGCACTGATTTCTTCAAACGTAGTCTGTGCCTGAGTACCAAGACCAAATGCCATCATCATAATGGCCAATATTTTCGTTCTAAGACCTTTCATGTTTTTTACAATTAATAGTTCTTGAGAGTTAGTCAGTTAGTATATTTTTACATCATGTATTACATTATCACAAATAAATTCTCGTTAAAACGATTGCAAAGATAATATAAATAGACGATACCACCATCGTTTTAACAAAAAAAATCTCTATCATCTTTTTTTACCTTTCTAACCCTTTGTCGACATTATTATCCTAAGCCTAACAATATGTAACCAAAGTCACATAACCAGCTTTCTATCATTACAAAACAAGAGTTATGAAGCTCTCATTACAAAAACTATGGTCAAGTCTTTTGAGGTTCACTTTTTTTTTGTAACTTTGCAACCAAAATATATAAAATATTCAACTTTCGCAAAAGAGGAAGTTAAAGAATTTAAAGAAGTTGGAGAAGTTCAAGCCATATGCTTTATAGCTAAATATACAACAAAAAAGACTATTGGCTATAACTTCTAACGACCGAAGGGAGTGATAACTTCTTTAACTACTATAGCTTCCGTGCATACGAAACTTCAGTAAAATATAAATATGGCAAGAAAGAAAAAACCATTACCTCTACTCGAGAATATCACGATAGAAGCCGTGGCAGCCGAAGGAAAGTGCATCACGCACGTTGACGACAAAGTAGTCTTCGTTCCATTCTGTGTACCCGGCGACGTAGTAGATTTACAAGTAGTCAAGAAGAAACACAAATACTGCGAGGCAAAGGTTGTACGCTTCATTCAGAAAAGCGAAGTAAGACAAGAACCTATGTGTGAGCATTTTGGTATCTGTGGTGGCTGCAAATGGCAAAATCTACCTTACGAAGAGCAAATCAAGGCCAAACAGCAACAGGTGGAAGATCAGCTCACCCGCATCGGAAAGATAGAGTTGCCTGAGTTCCGTCCTATCATGGGAAGCGTAAAGACCCAGGAATATCGCAACAAGATAGAATTCGGTTGCAGTAATAAACGTTGGTTTACAGCAGAGGAATTGGCATTGCTACCCAAGAAAGAAGAAGACACAGTAGCATCACTGAAAGAACGCCATGCCCAGAATGCCATCGGGTTTCACATCACAGGCGCATTCGACAAGATTTATCCCATCAAGAAATGCTGGCTGATGGATGACCTCTGCAACGAAATTCGCAACTTCGTTTTCGAGTACGCAGATTCACACAACTATACTTTCTACGACTTGCGTGAACAGCACGGACTGCTGCGCGATATGATGATTCGCAACTCCAATACTGGCGAATGGATGCTCGTATTTCAGTTCCACTACGACGAAGAAGGCGATGAGCAGAAGGCACTCGAACTGATGCAGCAAGTGGCCGACAAGTTCCCACAAATCTCATCACTGATGTATGTGGACAACCAAAAAGGCAATGATACCTTCAACGACTTAGAGTTAAGTTTATTCAAGGGCAACGACCACATCTTTGAGTTGATGGAAGATCTGAAATTCAAGGTAGGTCCTAAGAGTTTCTATCAGACAAACACAGAGCAGGCATACCATCTATACTGTGTAGCACGCGAGTTTGCCAACCTCACTGGCCAAGAACTCGTATACGACCTCTACACAGGTACTGGCACCATTGCTAACTTTGTTGCTCATAAAGCAAAAAAAGTAATTGGTATCGAATATGTACCCGAAGCTATCGAAGATGCTAAGGTTAATTCTCAGGTCAACAACATCGAGAACACCCTTTTCTATGCTGGTGACATGAAAGATATCCTCACCAACGATTTCATCGCGCAACATGGCAGACCTGACATCATCATCACCGACCCACCACGAGCTGGTATGCACCCAGACGTTATCAAGGTCATCCTCAATGCGGCTCCGCAGCGTATTGTTTACGTAAGTTGTAATCCCGCTACACAAGCACGAGACCTACAACTAATGGACGACTACTACAAGGTTGGCGCCGTACAACCTGTTGACATGTTCCCTCATACTCCACACGTAGAAAATGTGGTATTGCTTGAAAAGCGAAACGATGCTGACATCAAGCAGAAACTCCAAGAACGTATGGAGCGCGAAAAGGCTATAGCAGAAGCAAAGGCAGCCAAAGAGGCAGAAAAACTTGCCTTGGAAACAGCCATGGCTGAAGATTTA
This sequence comes from Candidatus Segatella caccae, assembly GCA_900556395.1. GTDB lineage: Bacteria > Bacteroidota > Bacteroidia > Bacteroidales > Bacteroidaceae > Prevotella > Prevotella caccae. Next base: position 8,487 of record USOQ01000043.1, read on the forward strand.
ACAGAAGAGGAGTTACAGGCTCGTCTTTCAAAATAATCAGATTATCCCATAGGATGTTTGCAGCTCAAGCACCCTCATGCAAACTCCCATGGGACTTCTAAGCGTTCTTAACTAAACCGAAATAGAGAGAGATAAACAATGAAAAGAGTATTCCTTATGGCAGCATTGCTGACCATGACTTTAGTCTCTGCCACTGCGCAAGAGAAAGAGAAAAAATGCATACAGCTACCCGCTTGGCTGGATCATGTTAAATTATCTGGCTACGGAATGACACAGTACCAGTACATCGGACAGAAAGGAGCTGAGAGCAACACCTTCAACATTCGTATGGCACGTGTTGCCTTGGAGGGACGTATCGCTAACGACTTCTATTGGAAGACCCAGATTCAGTTTAACGGCAACACTTCCAACTTGGGTAGTAGTCCCAGAATGGTAGACCTGTTTGCAGAATGGCAAAAATACGAGGCCTTCAAAGTAAAGATTGGTCAGTTTAAGAATCCATTTACCTTTGAAAACCCCATGCACCCCATTGTCCAGGGCTTCATGAGCTACTCGCAAAACGTAAGTAAATTAGCAGGATTCAGTGATCGTGCTGGCGAACATGCTTCCAATGGTAGAGACATTGGTCTACAATTACAAGGCGACTTCCTTAAGAATGTCAATGGTCGTAACCTCTTACACTATCAAATAGGTGTATTCAACGGACAAGGCATCAACACCAAGGATGTCGACAACCAAAAGAACATCATTGGTGGCATTTGGGTAATGCCCGTTAAGGGGATGCGAATTGGCGTATTCGGTTGGACTGGTTCTTATGCACGCAAGGGTACATGGAACGATGACGAACAAGGCAACACCATCTATCAAAAAGACGCTTCGGGAAATGCCATACTCGACGAAGAAGGCAACCCCCAAAAGGAAACATTCTCTGGAGTTCGTAAACTCTCCCAAAATCGTTATGCTTTCTCCTTCGAATACAACACCAACGATTGGACTTTCCGATCTGAATACATTCACTCCACAGGTATGGCTTTTGCCAAGAGCATCACCAACCATGGCGACGCCAACTCTAAAGACTGCAATCTCAATGGAAGCATAGGCAACAAGGCTCAAGGTGTTTACGCTCTTGTCATTGCTCCTATCGTAAGTAAAAAGCTCTATGCCAAAGCTCGTTACGACATGTATCAAGCCAACGGCAAAACCGACATGATGAAAACTCAATACGAGGCAGGCCTTAACTACAATATCAACAAAAACTTCACCATCCTCACAGAGTATGCGCTTATTAACGATCGTACACTTCAGAAGCACAATTACTCTATGGCTGACGTAGAAGTTTGTTTCCGATTCTAAACCTTAGGAAACCGATAATCAAGTCAAGCCTAATAGAATAAATTTCATATACCGACTCAGATGAGAACTCTGAGTCGGTATATGATAAGATAAAAGATGATAATAAGTAAAAGGGAATACAAATGGATAAAACAAGGAGTACACATAGTACACACCATTCGCACCATACACATCAACACGTCGGCACGCCTATGCGTGCATGCAGTCCACGACACAAAAAGCGTATCATAATCAGTAAGATACTATTTGCTTTTCTCCTCGTCTGCGCACTGCTTATCCTCGCCGCTTGCGTATGGATTACGATTTTTGGTATTTACTAAAATGAATAGGAGAAGCCCACTGAGGCAAACTCCTTAAACTGCCAGTAGCTATGACCATCCTTGCGATTGACTCCGTCGTCGAATCGAGGATAGATAAAAACATTGGTTGAGATATAACGATTAAACTGGAAAGTTATCGTATTCTCCCACTCTACTTCAGCACGCTTGTATGTGGTAAAACCATACAAACGTGTTTTCCATTTCAGATTATCAGCAAGCACCCAGTTCAGATCTATCGTACACTCTGAACCGTAATCGATTTTACTATGTTTTCCTTCATCCAATCCATAGCGGGTAGAAAGGTCTATACGCCCCACATACTTCCAGTTAAATGCCAACGGAGCCATATGAACACTTCCCTTGAGATGATGATTCAGCCAGTCTACTGAATAATCCATACCGACAGACAGGTTAAAATTAAATGGTGAGAAAAAGTCAGAGTAAATCATACGATCATTACTCTTCACACCATGCGTAAACTGCGTCTGGGCTATCATCTGGAGCGTGTAATACCAACGTTTAGTAGCTTGCAATCCCAACTTGCCTGTATAGCGTATCAAGTCTTCCGTAGTCTTATATTTATGAATAGTATCTCCTCGCGACGTCTGATAACCGAGACGCATTTCCAACTTATTCTCCCATTTCACCTTCTGCTTGTTGTTGTAGTTGGCCTGCATGGTGACACTTCCCAACAACGAGTAGTTACTCTCTCCACCCTTATACCAGTTGTCCGAGACATAGTTTTGTAAGAACTGAAGATAGTAATCGCCCTTTATTGTCCAGAAATTAGGCTTGGTTAGCAGGATTTGCATCGGAGCCACACTCGGCTCTATCGCCTCTGGGGCTACCTCCTTGACCAAGTCGGTAGAAGTATAACGAGGGGATGGGGCTGTGACTATTGGCGCACCTACACTAACAAGATGGGTCTCATGGAGTTTTACCAAATCGGGCCTATTGAGATACACACGCATCAGTGCCCGATCAATAAAGGTCTGTAAAGAGTCGGAAACCAGCTCTTTGCTTGGAACAAGACGCAAGAAACGTGCTGCAGGCTCATGATAGAAAGTAAGCGGAGTAAAAAGTTGCGCATAACGACTATCAAGATGATGAACCTGCAAAGAATCTATACGTTTCTGAGAAGCCATCAAAGAGTCCATATACGCTGATACCCAATCCTTTTCGATTTTATTTCTATTATTTCCTCCCCTCTGTGCATGAGTCATCCCCACCACACATAAGATAAACACCAATATATAATATCTTAAATTCATACATGCTTGATTCTTATTTGGGCACAAAGGTAACAAATAATTCATAAAAGCCACGCCAATATTGACAATAATTTTGGCTAATTCATAATTTTATAGTAACTTTGCACCATTATTCTAATTTAAATATAAAACATCGTGGCTGAAACAAAGTACATCTTCGTAACCGGTGGTGTGGTTTCTTCTTTAGGTAAAGGTATCATATCATCATCCATCGGAAAGCTTCTGCAAGCCAGGGGCTACAACATTACAATTCAAAAGTTTGACCCATACATCAACATCGACCCGGGTACACTAAATCCCTACGAGCATGGCGAATGCTACGTGACGGTGGATGGAATGGAAACAGACCTCGACTTGGGCCATTACGAGAGATTCACAGGCATCCAGACGACAAAGGCTAACTCTCTCACTACAGGCCGCATCTACAAGGCTGTTATCGACAAGGAGCGACGAGGCGACTACCTTGGTAAAACAATACAGGTAGTACCTCACATCACCAACGAGATCAAGCGCAACGTTAAGTTACTCGGACAAAAGTATCATTACGACTTTGTCATTACAGAGATAGGTGGTACCATCGGAGACATAGAGAGTGCACCCTACATGGAGGCGATACGACAGCTGAAATGGGAACTGGGAAAGAATGCTATCAACGTGCATCTTACCTATGTGCCTTATCTAAAGGCTGCAGGCGAGTTGAAAACCAAACCCACCCAGCACTCCGTCAAAGAACTGCAGAGCGTAGGTATCCAACCCGACATTCTCATTCTGCGTACAGAGAAGCATTTGGAAGAAGGCATCCTAAAGAAAGTTGCAAGTTTCTGTAATGTCGACCTCGATTGTGTCATCCAGAGCGAAGACCTGCCAAGTATCTATGAGGTACCTGTCAATATGCAGAACCAAGGACTCGACACCGCCATCTTGAGAAAGATGGGCGAGCCTATAAGCGAGAAGCCCGCACTCGGTCCATGGAAGTCGTTTCTCGATCGACGTAACAATGCGACAGAGGTTGTCAACATTGGCTTGGTAGGAAAATATGACTTACAAGATGCTTATAAGAGCATCCGTGAGAGCCTCTCTCATGCTGGTACTTACAACGACCATAAGGTAAACATCACCTTCATCAACTCAGAAGAGTTAACGGAAGACAACGTTGCAGAAAACCTAAAGGGACAAGATGGCATTGTCATCTGTCCTGGATTTGGGCAACGCGGTATAGAGGGAAAAATCGTTGCTGCTCACTACACCCGCACACACAACCTCCCTACATTTGGTATCTGCTTGGGTATGCAGATGATGGTCATCGAGTTTGCACGCAACGTATTGGGCTACCAAGATGCCAACTCACGTGAGATGGACGAAAAGACTCCACATAATGTCATCGACATCATGGAAGAACAGAAGAACATATCCAATATGGGAGGCACCATGCGACTGGGAGCATACGAATGTGTGTTAAAACAAGGCTCACGTGTGTTCAATATCTATAAGAAAGAACACATCCAAGAGCGTCACCGCCATCGCTATGAATTCAATAATAACTTCCAACAGGAGTTTGAGAAACACGGCATGATGTGCGTAGGACGTAACCCTGAAAGCAACTTGGTAGAAATTGTTGAGATTCCAGGACTCAAGTGGTATATCGGAACTCAATATCATCCCGAATACCAAAGCACTGTGCTGAAGCCACACCCACTGTTTATGGACTTCGTCAAAACAGCAATTGAAAACAAAAAATAAATATGAACAAAAACAACATTATCGGTTTCCTCCTGATTGCTCTTGTACTGATTGGGTTCAGTTGGTACTCACAGCCATCTGCTGAAGAGCAGAGAGCGGCATTCGTTCAGGACTCCATCGCTAAGGCTAAACATGCCGAGATGGAAAAAGCAAACAAAGCTGCCGCTGCGCAGCGACAAGCTGATGCTAAAGCCAAGATTGAGGCAGACTCTACTGCACTCTTCTATTCGGCTTTAAAGGGCCAGGCTCAGAAAATCGTTTTAAGTAACGAGAAAGTAGAATTGACTCTAAACACCAAGGGCGGTACTGTCGAGAAGGCAGTAGTCAAGGGTTATGTGGGTCATGACATCAAGGTGAAAGACGGCTCAAAAGACAAGAAGGACGTAACTCTCTTCGAGGGCAACGACCAGAGCCTCAAGTTCATGCTCGAGGCTAAGGAAGCCAACATTATCACCAGCGACCTTTACTTTACTCCATCAAATGTCACAAAGACATCTGTCACCATGACAGCAGAGGCTGCTCCGGGCAAGACCCTCACTATGACTTATACATTGGGCAAGGACTACATGCTCCACATGAGCCTTCAGGCACAGGGCATGGCTGGATTGTTCTCGCCTAATTATAGCAAGATGGATGTTGACTGGAGCGACAAGGCCCGTCAACAGGAGCGCGGCTTCATGTTCGAGAACCGTTACACTACCCTCACCTATCACGATGTAGAGGGAGGTACCGACCATCTGAACGAGACAAGCGAGAAGATCGACGAGAAGATTGAAGAGACCATCGACTGGGTGTCTTTCAAGAACCAGTTCTTCTCTGCCATCATGATATCCAAGGACAACTTCGACAAGGATGCCTTCATGACTTCTGTCCCTCAGGAGAAGGGGTCTGGCTATCTGAAACAGTTCCAAGCTAAGATGAAGACTGCTTTCGACCCAACCGGCAAGAAGGCTTCTGAGTTTGAGTTCTACTTCGGTCCTAACGATTTCCAGATTCTCAAGAATACCGAAAAGGAAAGCACCTTCGGCAAGGACTTGGAGTTCCAGAAGCTTGTATACTTAGGATGGCCTATCGTCCGTTGGATCAACCGTTTCTTCACAATCTATGTATTCGACTGGTTGAGTAAGATATTCCCTATGGGTATCGTGCTGATTCTCATCACCCTACTCCTCAAGCTCATCACCTACCCTATGGTAAAGAAGAGCTATATGAGCAGTGCAAAGATGCGCGTACTCAAGCCAAAACTCGAAGCTGCTACCGCTCAGTACAACAAGCCTGAGGATCAGATGCAGAAGCAGCAGGCGATGATGGCAGAGTATTCTAAGTATGGTGTAAGCCCATTATCTGGTTGTATCCCTATGCTGATTCAGTTGCCTGTTTGGGTTGCGATGTTCAACTTTGTGCCTAATGCTATTCAGCTTCGTGGTGAGAAGTTCCTGTGGATGAGTGACCTGAGTACCTACGACCCCATCATCGAGTGGAACACCAACATCTGGTTGATAGGCGATCACTTGAGCCTTACCTGTATCCTCTTCTGCGTGGCCAACCTCCTCTACTCTTGGATGACCATGCGCCAGCAGCGCGACCAGATGGTAGGCCAGCAGGCTGAGCAAATGAAGATGATGCAGTGGATGATGCTCATCATGCCTCTGATGTTCTTCTTCATGTTCAACGACTACTCATCTGGTTTGAACTTCTACTACTTCATCTCTCTGTTCTTCAGTGCAGCCATCATGTGGACCTTGCGCAAGACCACCAACGACGAGAAACTCCTCGCCATCTTGGAGAAGCGCTATCAGGAGAACAAGAGCAATCCTAAGAAGGCAAGCGGATTGATGGCAAGAATGCAGGCTCTGCAGGAATTGCAGCAAAAACAGCAAGCTGAACTTGCACGTAAGCAGGCAGAATTGAACGAGAAGAAAAAGAACCTCGGAAAATAAAGACTCGCATAGCACGACAATTCATGAATGTTTGCCTCAATAGGATTTACACCTTATTATATATGCAAACATCATAAAACTATAAAGAGTGTAATGGATAACTTCACAAAGTATTCATTACACTCTTTTTTTTGCCATAAATAAACTAACATCTACGATATTAACCTTTATTCCATTTCATAAAATCACCACTTAATTAGAAAACAGCAAAAGCCATATAACACTAACAATCAATACCTTACATATTCAAAACCACTTATTTTCACCACTTAATGATTTAATCAACATACATTCTGTTACTTTTTTTATTACTTTTGCAATTGAACAAACATAGCATTGTCCACAAAGACAAAAGCTATAAAAAAGAGATATACACAAAATCAAATAATTAAAACTTAAATTTATGAGAAAAGCAAAAAGTAATGCTATGTTGCGAGGATTAGCATCTACAGCACTCGTTCTATTAATCTCGGCTACTGCCTGGGGTCAAAAGATGAAGATTACTGGCACTGTAATCGACAACACCAATGAACCCATTATTGGAGCTTCAGTTCTTGAAAATGGAACGCAAAATGGTGTAGCCACCGATTTGGATGGACATTTTACCATCGAAGTACAACAAGGTGCCAAACTCAAGATTTCTTATATTGGCTATAAGAATAAAGAAGTAAAGGCTTCAAATGGCATCAAGATCACACTTGAAGAGGAAGCTAATATGCTGAACGAAGTGGTTGCCATCGGTTATGGCTCAGTAAAGCGAAAGGATGTTACTACTGCTGTTTCAAGCGTGTCTGCAAAAGATCTTGACACACGACCCATTGTATCTGCTGCTGCAGGTATGCAGGGAAAAGCTGCAGGTCTGCAAATTTCACAGGCCAATGGTCAGCCAGGTGCAGCCCCCACCATACGTGTGCGCGGTACAACTTCTTTGAATGGCAGTAACGACCCACTCTATGTTGTAGATGGTGTACCTATGACCGATATTGACTTCTTGGCTGCTGATGACATAGATAATATTCAAGTATTGAAAGATGCATCTTCTGCAGCTATCTATGGTTCACGAGCTGCTAATGGAGTTATCATTATCGGTACCAAGCAGGGAAAAACAGGTGTGGCAAAAATTAGTTTGAATGCACACTATGCGTTTAATACGGTACGCGACAATCAGAAATCACTCAATGCTGCACAGTATAAAGAACTGATGGATGAGATTGGTATGGTAAAACTCCCTGAAGGTTTGAAAGACATGACCGACTGGAAAGACGAGGTTTTCCGCACTGGAAACGTACAGGACTACCAGGTCTCTATCACTAATGGAACAGAAAAAATGAGATACTTCATCTCTGGTGGTTACACGGGTGAAAATGGTGTCATCAAGAAATCAAGTTACAAGCGTTACAATTTCCGCGCATCTATTGAAAACGACATTCGTAAGTGGCTGCGCCTTAATGCAAGCGTAACCTATTCTGACTATACCAACAAGGGTACAGGTATTATTTCCGGTACGGGTTCTAACCGTGGCGGTGTAGTTACGGCTATCGTCAATACGCCTACTTACGCTCCTGTATGGAATCCTGAGAATCCAAATCAATTTTACAACAACTTCTATGGCGTAAATATCACTTCTCCTGCAGAGAATATTGCCAGAACACAGAACAACAAATCTGCATACAATCGTTTGTTGGCTACAGGAAAAGCAACAGTTACCTTCATGCCTGAGTTGACGTACAACCTGTCTTTGTCTTTCGATCGCACACAAGGCACAACAACCAACTTCCTCGACCCTATCTCTACAACCATTGGTCGTCAGGAATTTGGTACTGGCTATGATGGACGTAATATCAGCAGTGTTATCGTATGGGACAATGTGGTGAATTACAAAAAAGCATTGGGTAAACATAACTTTGATGCCATGGCAGGTAGTTCATGGACTCAAAGCAAGTGGAGCCAAAACTATATCAATGGTAGCAACTATGCGAATGATAACTTCCCTACTCTGAATGCTGCCAACAAGATTTCCTGGACAGGAACTGGCTCTTCTGCTGCTGATTGGGCTATCTTCTCTACCTTCGCTCGTTTACAATACAACTGGAACGACACCTATATGGTAACAGCCAATATGCGTGCTGATGGTTCTTCCAAGTTAGCTCCTCACCATCGTTGGGGCTATTTCCCATCTTTCTCTGGAGCTTGGCGTGTGAGCAATGAGAAATTCATGAAGGATATCAAGTGGATAGACGACTTGAAGATTCGTGGTGGCTGGGGACAGACTGGTAACCAGAGTGGCTTGGGCGACTATAGTTATTTGGCAAGATACAATATCAATCGTGTACAATGGTTTGGTGAGGGCAATGACGCCAACGCTATACCTACATTCTCACAAGGCAACTTGAGCAACCCTGAGTTGACATGGGAAACAACAACACAGACTAACATCGGACTCGACCTGACTGTATTAGGAAACCGCTTGACTTTCTATGCCGATTACTATTACAAGAAGACCAAGGATATGCTGATGAACATCACCCTTCCTGCAGGAAGTGCTGCTGCAACAAGTCTTACCTATAATGGCGGTTCGATGAGCAATAAGGGTTGGGAATTTGCCTTCTCCTCAAAGAACTTGATTGGAACATTTAAGTGGAACACCGACTTTAACATCTCATTCAATAAAAACAAGTTGGAAAGTCTGGCTCTAACGCAAGTATATTATGATGCTAATACCACCGACAATGTCAACGAACCAGTTGTACGCAACACTCCCGGCATGCCTTTAGGCAGTTTCTGGGGATATATAGCAGAAGGGGTTGATCCTGAAACTGGTGACATGAAGTACAAGGACGTAACTGGCGACGGACTCGTTTCCGCAAGTGATCGTACCTATATCGGTGACCCTAACCCTGACTTCACTTTCGGTATGACCAACACCTTCTCATATAAAGGTTTGAATCTCAGTATTCTTATCCAGGGAAGTTATGGAAACGACATCTATAATGTCTCCCGAATGGAAACAGAAGGAATGTATGATGGCAAGAACCAAAGCACCAAGGTATTGGCACGCTGGAGAATTCCTGGACAAATCACCAACATACCTAAAGCTAAGTGGGACATCCGTAACTCTACCTACTTCGTAGAGGATGGCAGTTATATTCGCTTAAAAGATATCTCCCTCTCTTACGATGTTCCACGCAAACTGATCTCACGCTTCGGACTGACTCGTTTGCAGCCATACGTATCAGCTACCAACCTGATTACCCTTACCGATTATTCTGGTATGGATCCAGAGGTCAATCAGTATGGTAATAGTGGTAGTGTACAAGGCATCGACTGGGGTACATACCCTCTCAACAAAAGCATAGTATTAGGTGTAAAAGTTGAATTCTAAAAATCATGACAACAATGAAAACATATAATAAAATCAAGACTTTAGCGCTCGGTAGCTTAACCATGATATCATTGGCAAGTTGCTCACTCGACTATGAGCCTATATCCGAGCCTTCAGAAATAACACAGGGCACCCAGACTGAAACATCCACAGCTGTTTTAAAGGATAAGGCTGCCGCAGAAGCACAACTCAAGTCTCTCTATGAATTGTTCCGCAATCGCCAGGAGCACACCCATCTCGATTATCTCTTGATAGGCGACTCTCATAGTGATAATGCGTATGCTGGTACTACAGGAGCCGAGGTGGTACCTTACGAAACCAACTCTATAGATGCCAGTAACCCTGTTTTGAGTAGAGACTGGGATCGTTACTTAGAGGATATCGCTCAAGCCAATGTACTCATCAATGGAGTAGAACAACTGAAGGAAAGTGGTCAAATCTCAGATACAGAATATCATTCCTATAAGGCTCAAGGAGAAATTTTCCGTGCATTGATGATGTTCCGAATGGCACGTCTTTGGGGTTCATTCCCTGTTATTACAACCATTGCAAAAACAATCACCTCTGATAACATCAATGAGGTATACCCTACTTACTATCCTCCTCGTAAAACACCCAAGGAGTGCTATGAACAGATTATTGCCGACTTGACAGATGCTGAAAAATATGCTCCTGACAATGATAATTCTGACCGCACCAAGATGACCAAGACTGTAGCTCAAGCTATGCTTGCCAAGGTCTACGCCGAAAAGGAAGTACAAGATTACGATAAAGTAATAACCTACGCTGATAAGGTTATCAAGACAACAGGTGTAGAACTTGAAGATAGTTACGAAACTCTCTGGGGATACGATGAGACTACCAGGGATTGCCTGAAACGTAATACCAAAGAAGGTATTTTGGAGGTTCATTGGACAACAGGTGGCGGAAACTGGGAAACATGGATGTTCGGACGCCAGTTGGACAACTGGGATTTCTATTTCACATGGGCAAAGTGGATTACTCCTTCGCGCGACATCATCAGCGACTTTGAAAAAGAAGGCGACGAAATACGCAAGAATCAGGCTATTGTATATTATGCATGTACATGGAGCAACTATTATCCAGCCTCCAACTACCCATTCATGTATAAGTTGCGTTCTTCCTACAGCAACATTTATTGGATTCGACTCGCTGACATTATCCTCATGAAGGCAGAGGCGGAAGCCTATAAGGGCAACCTTGACGAGAGTGCGAAACTCGTAAACCAGATTCGTAAACGTGCCAAGCTGAAGGAACTGACTTCTGATAAGACAAACAGCAAGGAAGCTATGATAGAAGCCGTGCTTCACGAACGCCGTTTAGAACTTGCCTTTGAGGGAGAGCGTTGGTTCGATCTATGCCGCAACAACAAAGTAGAAAAATATCTCAATGGTATTGATAATCGTGATAAAGGCCGCATCAAACAAGTTAAACTGTTTGACAGTAACTCTTACCTGTTGCCTATACCACAGACGGCTCTCGACCAGAACACTAACCTGGAACAAAACCCTGGTTACTAATCACAATCTCAAAATGTGAAGATAAAATTATTTTAAATATAAAAAAGAACTATTCATATGAAATACCATAACCATAAAATTATGATGTTTATCTGCGCCACAGTATTTTCTGTGACAGCATGCAGCAGTAGTAATTCATTCTCAGATCCTATTGATTTTGAGACTCCAAGCGAAGCTCCCAACCCTATACCTACACAAGGAACTGCCAAGACTTTTACCACAACAGCCGATGGCACATATTCCTTGGCAGAGGGAGAAGCCAAACTTTTTGATGGTGTATCTATGGCGCCAACAACCATCGAAATAGACAAAAATAAGAAATTCCAGACTATCGATGGTTTCGGATATGCCATCACCTACTCTTCTTGCTACAATCTCATGAAGATGAATCCAGAGGCTCGCCAGGCTCTCTTAAAGCGCATTTACTCCACTACAGAGGGATATGGCGTTAGTTACGCCCGCATCTCATTAGGCTGCAACGATTTCTCGAGTACTGAATATACTTATTGCGATAAAAAGGGAAGCGAAAACGACCCTATCAGTAATTTCGAACTTTATAGCGATGAGAACAACTATGTGATTCCTATATTAAAGGAAATCTTGTCTATCAACCCAAGTTTAAAAATCATAGCAGCACCATGGACTTGTCCTAAATGGATGAAGGTTGCTGACATCGATACCAAGACTCCAAAGGACTCCTGGACTGACGGACACCTCAACCCCGATTACCGTGAGACCTACGCCAAGTACTTCGTGAAGTTCATCAACGTAATGAAAGAAAAGGGTATCAATATCTATGCTGTAAGTCCTCAAAATGAACCATTGAACAAGGCCAACTGCGCTTCTCTATATATGCCATGGCAGGAAGAAGCTCCTTTCGTAAAGACTTTGGCTACTGAGTTCAAGAAAAATGGTCTCTCAACCAAGATATATGTCTTCGACCATAACTACAATTATGACAATAAAGCTGATCAAGAAGATTATCCTGTAAAACTCTACAACGCTATCGGTGATAACTTTGAAGGTTCCGAGTTGGTTGTTGGAGCTGCATATCATGACTATGGTGGCAATAACGACGAATTGTCTGATATCCATAACCAGCGCCCTGACAAGGAACTTATCTTCTCAGAGTCAAGTATTGGAACATGGAATAATGGACGCGACTTAAGCAAACGTCTGATGGCAGACATGAAGAATGTTGCACTCGCTACTGTCAATCAATATTGCAAGGCCGTACTCGTTTGGAACTTGATGCTCGACAACAAAATGGGCCCCAATCTTGATGGTGGATGCCAAACTTGCTATGGCGCCATAGACATCAATCAGAATGGATACAATCAGTTGAGCTATAATTCTCATTATTTCATCATCAACCACATGTCAAGCGTGGTTGCCCCTGGCGCTGTTCGTGTCGGAACCACTTCACGTACCATCAATGACAGCAAGATAACACATGCTGAATTTTTGAATCCTGACGGAAGCCTTGCTGCTGTTATCATCAACGAGGGAGATGAAGCGAAATCTATCAATCTAAGTGATGGCAACCGCAACTTTACATGCAGTGTACCTGCTAATGGTGTTATTTCATGCAAATGGAATAAATAAGAAATGTAATTTTTGTAATTAATCAACAATAGATACAACCATTATGAAACATATCAAATATTATATCATGGCATTGCTCGCTCTACCACTAATGGCAGCTTGCGGTGACGACGACTACGATGCTCCAACACCTACTGGAAATCCTGTGATGAGCTATAGTGCTCCTACTGCAGCAGTATGGATGGGCGATGAGGTTGAAGTGAAGGTAGACTGTAAGGATGAGGCGGGCATAGCTCTCTCTACCTTGAAAGCCACCTTGCTCTTCAGCGGTCAGAGTGTAGACGCAACAACTATCCGTACCAAGGAGCCTGGTGAATATCTTGTCAAACTCAAAGTGCCTTATGTTCAGAGCATACCAGACGGAAAAGTTGATATACAACTCACGTTGCAAAATGTGTCTACAAAGACAACTACAGAGATGTTATCATTCAACATCAAGCGTCCTCACTTTACAAACTTGCAATTTATCTGTGCTGACGGAACCAAGTATGACATGACCGAAGTAGGCAATTTCCAGTATCAGACTGTTCTTCCCAACACCAAGAAGAACTTCAAGGGATATTTCGCTACCAAGGATAGCAAGTTCGTGTTTGGTTCAAGTACAGGCAAGGACATCAATTTGGGCGAAACCAACAACTTCAACTTCTCGTCAGAGAATACTGATCATGTAGTCGTTACTTTCGATGCCAAGAACTATACTGCAGGACCTACAGATGTTTTACCTGTCACATTACTCGATTTTTCCGATTCTGATGCGGGCAATACTTGGGTAGGAGATATTAAACAAGGTGCTACCTGTAACCTTACCATCAATGGCAACAGTTTACCAGACGATTGGTTCTACGACAATGACTGGTTCCAGAAAGAAGAAGATGGCAGCTACACCTTCAAGGCCATCACAGGCAGATACACCGTACAGGCTGACTTCACTCATAAGTCTTTCCGCATCTGGACAATGAATGGAAACGAGCCTATGGCATTGAACGCTGATGGTACTGGCGCTCTTTGGATAATAGGAAACGAAGGAATCAACAAACCTACTTGGGACGCTGTAAATCATGGTTGGTGGACTGGCACCGATTCTGATGTTTGCCTCACACCTGTCAAAGACAAAGTATACCAGATTACACTGACTGTTGGCAAGCAACTCAGAGCTACAGACATAAACTTCAAATTCTTTGGTCAAGCCGCCTGGGGTATTGAGTTCAAGGGTAAGGATAACAGCCATCTCATCTCAACTGAGAGCGAGGTATTCGGCATCGGTGACGGTAACGGTCACGACAACGGCAATGTTTATCTGAAAGATGGAGTAGAACTGAAGGATGGCGAGACATACGTTTTTACAGTTGACTTGACTGCCGGTGTAGACAAGGCAGTTCTCAAAGTAGAAAAGAAATAAAAAAACGTGACTTGTAAACCCATCTAAAAGAAATTAAAAGTAGATTTAGGTTAGAACTGAAATATAGGTATTTAGATTTGTTTGAAGGCTGTTCCAAGTGATTGGGGCAGCCTTTTTCGTAATGAACTTATCACGTAGATGTCATTTACTGAAGTTTTGCATGTACGGAAGTTATAGTAGTTAAAGAAGTTATCACTCCCTTCGGTCGTTAGA
>USOQ01000044.1 GCA_900556395.1 Candidatus Segatella caccae
TGTTGCGGTTCATGATTTTGAAGTTACCCGATAGACCGCTCTTACCATTTGGTTCGATTCGCACCGAACAAGCCTTATCGTTCCAATCCCCACCAACAAAAGAAGCGTCTGTTGTCCAACTCTTTGAATTACCAGTGAAATCAGCATTCTCATAGAGTGTAATCTTGAAGCCTTTTGTGACCTTCAACGATGATATATTCTTAGCACTAATGCCATAATTGGTGAGTTCATCCTGAGTGTAGTCACCCTCGCCCAATGATATTGAAGAACCACCATAGTCTTTATCTGCATAAAGAATTGCTATACTGTCATCGCACTTTTTTGTACCAAACACACGTAGCATCCTCGTTGCCCACTGATTAAGATTCCATGTTTCATCGTTATAAAGCCAAATAAAACCTCCGCTCACTCCATTATTTTTCTTCCATGACTCCATCTGAGCTACGCATGCATCTACACCACCTTCTTGGTAATTCATTCTTCCTGCATGGACAGCTCTGTTACCTAAATGCCAGTCGGATGGATTGTTTCCTGCTCCGCCATCATAACACTGTATAAGTACCCTATCACATCTATCGCCCAACTGAGAAACAAGATTTTCCCAAAAACTACGGTTCGTATATGGCGCGATAGTTGTTTTATACCCCAATTCATACATCATCTGGTGGAATTTAACAGCCGTTGCGACATCGTAGCAATGCTCATCATCGTTGTTTACAGCATCAATCTCTGGAATGGCATTTTTAAGCGCTTTAAAATTCTTATACAAGATGGTACCACTTCCTACACCATGACTATTAATAAGTTCCTTGATGCGACTAAAAGACTTGTTACCCCAACCACCTATACATATTTCTATTCTACTTATGGTTGTTGGTGCCTGTTTTAGTTTTTTTATGTCAGAGACATAGTTGGGTTGCGTGTTACCAAACACATACTTTCCATCTTTGCATACCGTCTCGCCATCTGTAGTCAGTGTACCATCGGGCTCAACGTTGATATTGAAGAGAATGATGTATGTGAAACCAGAATTGCGTAATTTCTCGATGGTACCGGGACGTTCACGTCGGATATGTCCACCTACATACACGCCAGTGGATTGGGCAATAGTTTTGCTCACTCCCGAAAATACGAGAACGAGCAATAAAAACAGAGTTTGTTTCAATGTATTCATGCTTTGTACTTTTTGGAAAAACGTGAAATAAAGTTGTTAGTCATTCCAAATGAATCCATCATCGCCGGTGTCCGGTTCGCCACCTTCGCCGGCAATATTTTCATCAGGATCGACTTTGTTGTAATCATAAAGCGATGCTGAGACCATTTGGCACAAAGCATCATCATTATATATTTTTATATTAATGATTATCGGTTTTATATATTCCTTTTTCATTGTTGCTTTTTTTATTTGACTACATATTTTTTTCCATTCACGACATAAATGCCCTTTGGCAGATTATTCAGATCGGCGGCATTGTTTTTCATAAGCACTCCGCTGATGCTATAAACTTTGCCAGAAGTGTCTCTATTCAAGTCATCTTCCTTTACTGTTTCTATAGGAGTGGTACTACTATCATCAAACAAACTTAAAGAAAGTTCATGAGCATTCGTGGTACTATTATTTATTTTATGAAACCACCCACTGAACCCACGGATACCGTATTTTTTATCAGCTGTATAGGGATAGAGTTTCATCGTGCCGTTTTGGGACTGCTGAAAGAAATAATCATCGGTTGTTATTATACCTTGTGAATCCCCCACAGTGCCCGTGCGCTGAACAAGAGAACCTTTAAGCACATATTCATCATAGGATGCCTTACCTTTAAATGGTGTCGCATCAGTATTCACTTGACCATCAAAATCCTTTACCTGACCTAACATTTCCTCAGCAGAATATTTATTTTCAAGCGTCCATTTCCCATCATTTCCACTTTCTCCATCTGCAGACCAGCGGTAGTTCAAATCAACATTTCTAAACGTATAAATACCATCCTTTGCAATATCTTTTTCTCTCATCTTAACAAGGAATGTCTCACATAAATCAAGCGGATAAGCATCAAAACCGGTGTAATGGAGAAACATGAAAGTCTTACCCTCTTTCCAATAGCCGCGGTATACACCCATTGTGAAATTATTACCATTAGCCTCGCTATCATTATTGGTAAGCCCATTCACTATGATGCGTGCATTGTGAGCCTGTTTGGCTTCATAAGCTTCACCCCACTTACTACAATATCTGTAATTCACTCCAAAAGGCAGACAAATGGTGTTCCAACCCACCTTAAGTGTTCTGTGCAATCTTACTATCGCATGTTGCTGCGGCACATTAATATATTCTGTATGATTACTATATAGGTCTTTTGTGAGAAGACGCTGAAACTCAGACTTATCATTCATATAGGTCAAAAAACCAATTGTCTCATTTACATCCCAGTTTTCTGCATCATTAGCAAAGATTACAGTTGTCATATTTGGATCCAGTCCATCAAACACGCTTTTATTTTTAATTCCTGCATATTCGTCCGTTTCCCCGCGTAGGCACGTAGGAGCCTTCTCACGGTTCACTGTGATAGTTTTCAACTTTATTTGAGCATCACCAGTAGAAGCAAATGCACCATCTCCTATTTCAGAAAACTGTGCAGGAATATTCAAATGGGTAAAAGAACAAATATTTTTATTCGCATCCGATCCATCATGTCCATCTTGTCCGTTGCAGCCAAAAAACAGATAAGCAGGAATCTTCGTTCCCCCATTGTCTGCATAATTCTTTAACACACCATTAACAAAATCGTCGGTCATGGATCGACAGTCACCAAATACACCAGTTTCAAGATAGGTTATCTTAGCTTTATCCATGTTTTCAAAGGCATTCAACTGTTTGCAGCCCCTAAATGCATTTTTATATATTTTAAGTTCTTTATTATCCTGAGTTTGGATTATCTTTGCCAGTTCATCACATGCTCTGAATGCTTCAGAACCAATCTCCAAGCCACCATTTCCTTGAATATTCAGTCCGGTAACTTTCACTCGATTATAAAAAGCCTGACTTCCTATTTTCGTTACTGAGTTGGGTATCTCAATAGCCATTTTATTGTCTGCTTCGTCAGAGAATTTATCACGATTTTCGTCATTTGCGAAAAAAGCATTGTTTTTTATCTCATTAACATTCTTTATCAATCGGTTTATATATTTGGTACTCAAGCTACAACAATTGGAAAACATATATTTTCCAACTCTATTCAGCAAGATTGTACCCGTTGCCGCTTTATCTGTTTTATCTGTTATATCTACGGGGGCATTCTTATCATCGCTCCATATAGTTATTTTTTTCAGTTTCCCAGCATTAGCGAAATACCTAATACCATCATCATCCCCATTTCCTACTTTCATACCATCTTTAGGCAATTCCAACTCTTCAACATTATCCATATACATGAAATAGCTATCATCATTATATGAATCACGTATATACTCGCGCAATTCGAGATATTTGATGTGCCCACGTATCTGCTTCCACGCTTCATATTCATCTCCCTCCATTATGTTTAACTGTCCATCTATACCTCTTCCTTTCCCATTGGCAAATACAATACCATAAATTCTATCCAGATCTAACTCATTCTCATTATTGGCTTTTTTGGGCAATGTATATACGTTACTACCATCCGTTACAGTCTTTCCAGCAATAAGCTCTCTCAGTCCGTTAACCCAATCACGTTGGCCTTCATCATAGCTTACCGTAATATATTTAGACCATGTTCCCGGCTCACCCTTCTCATTGGAAAGCCGGATTTTGTAGTAATAAGTGTCCGCTGAAGCCTGTATCAAGCACAAAGCGAGCAAGATCATTGATAAAAGTATATTTTTTTTCATATCCATAATTCCGCAACACTAATTATTAATTAAACTTTTAAAAGACCTTAGCAACAAAAAGTTGCCCAAGATTATGTCATGTCAGAAATTTCACTTATCTTAGTGTTGCATTTAAAAAACAAATAAAACTCTGAATGACATGGCAAAAATTCAAATAAAATTTGAGAAACTCACTCCTTTCTTTTTAGTTATTATTTAAAACAGTGGTTTGTATGTAAAGTTATAATGTTTGTGTGTGTTGTTATTCCTAATCTGTGCCAATGATGTTCTGAAAGAACTAAAAGCTACGATATATTTTTACGCGTTCATCTTTTATAACGACGGCCATAGACGTCAGCACTGTGTTTTTGCGTCCGATGCGGTTCATCATCAGGCCAAAAGAAAAGTAACAATTTGTAAATTCTCCTATTCATATGCTTAGGTCTTTAATTATACAATTAAGTTATTAAGTTTTCGCTTGTAAAATTACTCTTTTTATCATTACGTTTATTGTCAGTGGGTAAAAAAGTGGTTTCACGAAGCAACAAAAAGAGCACAAGTAACTGATTATCTGTTGTTTATCTATTTCTGCGTTTTGAAAAATATTAAGATAAAAGGGGCATTTCATCTTGATGAAACGCCCCCTTGTACCTGATTTATTGAACTTACTCATGTGCGGAAGTTAGAGAAGTTATCTTAACTTCCCCATTTGAGAAAGTTGTTTTTACTTTTTTACCCTTTTACTTTTTTACCTTTAAATATTACTTTTTCACCTTAAAGTTTCCTTGGTTGGTTCGTACGATGTAAATGCCACCAGCATTCATATCACTGACACGGCGGCCAGTGAGGTCGTAGATGCCGAGCACCTTGGCTTGCTGCTTCTTATCTGCAGTAGAAGCCTGGATACCAGTAGTAATCTTCTTGTAGAAGAAGACACCGTCGAAATTCACCTCTACACCGTTGGTTCCGCCAGCAAGGACACTCAGGATGTTACTTTTGTAAGAACTGTTACCCCAGAAGGCAGGAGTGCCATATTTCTTGATTTCTGTCATTGGGATATCGAAGCTGTACCATTCGCCGTTGCGATAGAAATCGCCAAGAACTGCATATTTCTTATTTTGATCGGTGAAAGGAGCAGCGCCAATGGTGAAGTGAGCATTCTCGCCAATGACGATGGCATAAGGAGCACTCTTGCTGACCTCGTTAGTTGTCTTCATTGAGAAGTGGAGCCAGTAACTGTCGTCTATCATGCTCATATCGGTGGCTGCTGCAGGAGCATAGCCGGCGCCCGACCAACCTTTTCCGCCAGCAACCTTCACGCAGGAGTATTCCTCGTTGTAGCCGAAGCTGTTGGTGCCTGTGGGTGTAGCGCCTGTCATGGTACCTTCCCAGAGGTTGAAGTTATAGCGACTATTGTCGACATTGTAGTCGGCCTTTACCTTGCCTGCGTCCTTTACTTGATTGGCAAAGGTGCTGCCAGTGGCGATGAGCACGTAGTCGGAACCCGATGCAATGTCGAAAGTCGACTGGTTTTCGGTGTTGAGCGACTTGGATCCAAATTCTCCGAGAGTAGCGTCGACATCAGGAGTCTCGCTGCCACCCTGCTTCTTATAGAAGAACACGTTGTCGAAGATCAGCTTTGTTCCTTCATTTCCACCACTGAGCACGCTGATAGCATTCTCTCTATAGGCAGCAGCACCACCGTCCTTGTCGGGGAACACAGTTCCTGCCATCTTCTTGAGCTTGCTGAAAGGAATGTCGAAACTGTACCATTCGCCATCGCGTTTGTAGTCGCCCAAAATCATGCCCTCCACAGGGTTGTTGCCGATAGTGAAGCTGGCCTCACCTACACGAATCGCATGAGAAGCATGCAAGAGAGCATCGTCGCCCTTCATCGAGAAGTGGAGATAGTAGCTGTCGTCGAGCATGGAGAGGTCTTTCAATCCGTGAAAGCCCAATCCTGACCATCCTTTTTGGGTAACGGTAAAAACAGAGTAATCCTCGTTGAGTCCGAAGGAATTGACACCTGTTCCAGCGCTTGGCGTATAGGTGTTCTCCCAGATATAGAGGTGCTGCTTGGTGTTGTCTACCGAATAGTCGGCCTTGATTTTCTCAGCTCCCATCTGCTCCATTACACCGGTGGAAGCGCTGATAATGACGTAGTCTGAACCTTTAGAGAAGTCGAAAACCGACTTACCTGCAGCATCGAGCGACTTGTAGCCATATTCTCCTAACTCGGTGGTTGTGTCCTCGAAACGTGTGTCTTCGTTCATATTATCGACGGTTTTTCCGTTGACGGTGTAGCACTCCTGTCCCTCCTTCTGGTAAAGGCGAATATAGTCTACGTACATCTTCTTCTCGCCAGAATTGAGGGCAGTAACGGCTGCACGATCGTGCACGCCAGTGAAGTTGCCGCCTATCGCCAAGTTGACGAGCATATAGAACTGCTTGTTGAAATAGTTGCCTGGCGATGTATTCAGACTTCTGTCGCTGATGTCCATGCTATAATAAGGTTTAGTAGCGTCGTCGAGATACATGTTGATGACATCGGGCGTCCACTCCAATACAAACTTGTGGAACTTGCCGTCTTGCAGGCTCGTAGGTGAGGTACTGAACTTGACATAGTTGGGATAGCCACCATTCTGATAAACACCCCAGTGGCAGGCGCCGCTATAGTATTTCTCCTGAGTGCCGTTCTTGATTCCGTCAAAATGTCCCATCTCCAAAACGTCGATTTCACCGCACGAAGGCCATGTTCCCGTGTTGCCAAGCAGCCAGAAGGCAGGCCACAAACCATTGGCAGTCTTAGGGATCATGATGCGTGTTTCCAACTTACCATATTTGAACGACACCTTGTCCTTGGTGAAGAGTCGTGCCGAAGTAAGATCAGGCTTAGCAGAGATGATGAGTGCCTTGGTGGTTCCGTCGGGTGCGAGACCTACGGTGGCGTTGGCCTTCGAATAGTTTTCCAACTCCCAGTTGCCAAATCCCTGATTATAGTTTCCAGTCTCAAAGTTCCAGGTTCTTTCGTCTACTGAACCTACGTTGTTGAACTCGTCCGCCCATACCTGTTTATAGTCCTGACCATAAGCAGGCGCCACGAACATCATGGAAGATGCAAACAGAAGTAAATTCAAATGTTTCATACGCATTTAAGTTTTTAAAGTTATTAAAAAAATCAGATTGTTGCCACAAAATTAGACAAAAAAAACGCCCATCCTACGCCATTAAAATGAAAAGTGGGACTTCAGAAAGTTCTTTTTCTCTTAACCTTCTATCATTCAACAACTTGAAAACACCTACCATACCAAAAGAAAGTGGATAACATACAAATAGGAGTAATTACGCACAAAAGCACAATTCTATTTTTTGTCAACACACAAGAAGAATGAAAGCGCCCTTTTCGCGAAGTTCAACTTTATAAATCGTCCACTGATTTCAATCTTCAAGTTTATCGCACAGCACTGATAATCAGAAATATAAGAAAAACTTTCTACTTTACAAATCCACTTTATTTATCACTGGGTTGTTATCAATTATTTTTTTTAGTACATTTGCAATCGTAAAAAATCGTAAAAAAACGAATGCGTCAGTAGAAGACATAAAAAGTCATCAACCCACATCGTACCTAATAAAAACGAAACACAATAAAAACGAAACACAATAGTAATAAAAATCTAAACAATTAGCTTATGAAACCAACAAGGTTATTAATGGTGATGCTGACATTGTTTGTGGCAACCATCATGCAGGCGCAACAGATTACCTGTAAGGGTAACATCGCCGACGTGAGTGGAGAACCCATCATCGGTGCATCAGTAGTAGTAAAAGGTACCTCACAGGGTACAGTTTCCGACTTGGATGGTAACTTTACGATTCAAGCCAACCCCAACACAACATTGGTCGTATCTTATATAGGATATGTGACTCAGGAGGTGAAGGCTTCCGACAAGCTGAAAATCACGCTGAAGGAAGACTCACGCACCCTCGAAGACGTTGTGGTAGTGGGCTACGGTGTTCAGAAGAAGAGCGTCGTGACAGCCTCTATCGCCAAGGTGAGTGCCGACGACCTCGACGGCAAGGCGACAGTACGTGTCGACAATGCGCTGAAGGGTTTGGCATCAGGTGTTACCGTCACTTCCTCATCAGGTCAGCCTGGTGCAGCCTCTCAGGTTCGTATCCGTGGTATCGGTACTATCAACAACAGTAACCCTCTCTACATCGTTGATGGTATGCCCATCGAGGGCGGTATCGACTATCTGAACCCCAGCGACATCGAGAGCATTGAGGTACTGAAGGATGCTGCCTCTGGTGCCATCTACGGTACACGTGCTGCCAATGGTGTTATCCTCGTCACCACCAAGGGCGGCGAAAAGGGCAGAGTACACGTGAACTACAACTTCTCTTACGGCTGGCAGAACCCATGGAAGCACCGCGATGTGCTCAACGCCACCGAATATGCTGTGATGATGAACGAAGGTCTTGTCAATGCAGGACAGGCTCCTATCTATGCCGACCCTTATCAGTATGGCAAGGGCACCGACTGGCAGGACGAGGTGTTCAACGACAACGCCGGTGTTGTCAACCATGAGGTGAACGTCAGCGGCGCTTCCGACAAGATCAACTATTACCTCTCTATGGGTTACTATCATCAGGACGGTATCGTAGGCGGCAACTACGACCGAAGCAACTACAGCCGTCTGTCGCTTCGCAGCAATACCAGCTACACGCTCTTCGACGACACCAAGGACCGCGACTGGCTCAACAAACTGCAGATCAGCGCCAACATCTCTTACGCTCGTGTCAAGAGCAAGGCCATCGACGCCAACTCTCAGTATGGTTCTCCATTGGGTTCAGCCCTCTACCTCTCTCCTATCCTCACTCCTACCGTGAGCGGTGCAGCAGCCGAAGCTCAGAGCAATCTCTATGGCGAGCAGTACATGCTCTACGATGGAGCCGGACGTATGTACACAGTTCCTGGAAGCAGCTATCAGGAAATGAACAACCCATTGGCCATGCTCTCGCTGCCTGGCGACTTGGGCTGGAGCCATAAGTTTGTAGCCAACTTCTCTGCCGACCTCAACATCGGTTACGGCGTGAAATACCGCATCTCTTACGGAGCCGACCTCTCATTCTGGGGAAGCGACGGCTACACACCTCTCTATTATCTCTCTGGAAACAATAAGGCCACTATCACCAACGCCCACCAGTCGAGCAACCGCGGCACTGTATGGCAGTTGGAGAACGTGCTGACTTGGGACAAGACCTTCAACAAGCACACCATCAACTTGGTGGCAGGTCAGAGTGCGATGCAGAATACAGGCATGAACCTCTATGGTGCATTGCAGAACCTCAAGGACATAAACAAGCCTTTCATGAACAATACGAGTGCCGCC
Organism: Candidatus Segatella caccae; assembly: GCA_900556395.1. GTDB lineage: Bacteria > Bacteroidota > Bacteroidia > Bacteroidales > Bacteroidaceae > Prevotella > Prevotella caccae. The sequence continues at coordinate 9,246 of USOQ01000044.1, forward strand.
CAGAGCCGTGGCGAGATGTCTGCCAGTGGAGGACCTGCTTACGAACACACACTGAGTTCTTACTTCTTCCGTGCCAGCTACAACTACGACGAGCGCTACATGGCACAGTTCACTGTACGTCGCGACGGTAGTTCGCGCTTCGGTGCCAACAACCGCTACGCCACCTTCCCTTCCTTCTCTTTGGGATGGAACGTCATCAACGAACCTTACTTCCATGCTCCTGACTGGTTGAGCAACTTGAAGATTCGCGGTAGCTGGGGTAAGAACGGTAACGACAACATCGGCGACTTCACCTATGCAGCCTGGACAGCTTCGCCTTATAACACCATCCTGGGCAAGGGCGAGACCGTTGTCAATGGTGTACAGGCAGGCTCACTTGCCAACCCCGACCTGAAGTGGGAGGAGAGCGAACAGACCGACTTAGGTATCGACTTGGGATTCTTTAAGAACGCCCTGACATTCAGCCTCGATTATTACATCAAGAAGACCAATGGCATGATCATCAGTATGCCTATCCCTAACTATGTGGGAGCCGGCGCTCCTCTTGGCAACGTGGGCGACATGGAGAACAGAGGTTTGGAAATGGAAGCCAGCTACAAGTGGAACATCGGTAAGGCTAAATTCCATGCCAAGGCTAACGCCTCTTATCTGAAGAACAAACTGAAGAACCTCGGCAACACCTCAGGCTTCTTGGAACTCGGTGCTATGCAGAACACCGGAACCATCACACGCGGTTCTAACAACGAACCATTCCCATACTTCTACGGCTACAAGACAGCCGGTATCTTCCAGACCATGGACGAGGTGAAGGCATGGGTCAACAAGGACGGCGAGATGTTGCAGCCTAAGGCTGTACCTGGCGACGTGCGTTTCGTCGATGTAGACGGCAACGGAGCCATCGATGCTGCCGACCGCACCAAGATAGGTAAGGGAATGCCCGACTGGACCTTCGGTTTCACCCTCAACGCCGAGTACAAGGGCTTCGACTTCATGATGATGTGGCAGGGCACTGCCGGCAACGACATCTTCGATGCCACACGCCGTACAGACGTTCAGCCCGCCAACCTTCCTTCTTATCTGCTCAACCGCTGGACAGGTCCAGGCACTTCCAACAAGTACCCACGCTTCGTTGTCAACGACGGAACCAACTGGCAGAGCAGCGACCTCTACATCACCGACGGTTCTTACATCAGACTCAAGAACATCCAGCTGGGCTACACCCTGCCACAGTTCATCACCAAGAAGTTCTTCGTCAACAAGCTGCGCCTCTTCGTAGCAGCCGAGAACCTCCTCACCCTCACCAAGTATGCAGGCTTCGACCCCGAAATCTCATCAGGCGACAGCACAGGAGCCACTTCGCTGGGTGTCGACTATGGTGTCTATCCTCAGAGCCGCACCATCACCGTGGGCTTCAACCTTGGATTCTAAACCTCTAAAAAACTTATCATTATGAAGACAAAGAAAATATATAAATATGTATTGATGGCAGCGCTCATCGCTCCCCTTACATTGACAAGCTGCTCGGATGACTTCTTGGACGTGACTCCTCCCGACAAGGCCACCCTGCAGGAATATTACAGCAACAAGGAGCACATCATGGAAGCTGTGGCTTCCACCTACAACCCCATGCGCCAGTACGACTGGAACAACGTGCAGTATGCTCCGCTACAGCTCTGCAGCGACATCATGGCAGACGATGTGTGGGTAGGCGGCGGAACCAGTTCCGACAACCTCTTCCTACAGAAGATGTCCAACTATGCCAGCACCCAGAACCCAGGCGATGCCCTCACAGGCATCTGGGACCAGAGCTACAAAGGCATACGCAACGCCAACGACGTGCTTACCTATATAGAGTGGGCCAAGGCTGCCCTCACACAGGCCGACTACAACACCTTCATGGCTGAAGCCAAGGTGCTGCGCGCCTTCTACTACATGCAGGTGTGGAAGTTCTATGGCAACATACCTTTCTACTTCGAGAACCTCAAGTCGCCTTACATCGGTGAGCAGAAGAGCGCCGACGAGGTGTACAAGGCTGTCATCAGCGACCTCGAGAGCGCCATCGGCCTCAACGCCCTGCCTATGAAGTGGGACGACAAGAACCTGGGACGCATGAGCCAGGCTGCCGCCTACATGATCTATGCCGAGATGGTGATGTACCAGAACGACGAGAGCCGCTATGCCAAGGCATTAGGCTATATGCAAGAGATTATCAAAGACGAGCAGGACTACGACCTCAACCCCGACTACGCCAACATCTTCCTCGAGAGTGGCGAGTGGACCAAGGAGAGCATCTTCGAGATAGGCTACATGGACGACGGAGCCGTGCGTGCCTGGGGCGGTGGAGTCATCAATGCGGGCGGAACCGTCTATCCACGCTTCATCTCTCCACGCGACTACAAGGAGAGCGACGGAGTGGACAATGGATGGGGATTTGAGCCTGTAAGACTCGAGACCTTAGACCTCTTCGACGAGGGAGACGTGCGCAAGGACGCCACCATCTTCGACGGACGTGGCAAGAACTGCGACACCAAGAGCTGGCAATACACCGGACTCTGGCTCAAGAAGTATATCGCCTATAAAGAAAACAACAAGGATCAGAAAGCCGATGGCGACCTTAACTTCAACAACAACCTGCGCATCTACCGCTTCGCCGAGACGCTGCTCAATGCAGCCGAACTCATCGTGCGCACAGGCGGCAAGATGGAAGATGCCAAGGAATACCTCAACAAGGTACACCACCGTGCCGGACTCACCGACGAAAAGGCTCCCACCATCGACAACATCATCGACGAGCGCCACAAGGAGTTTGTAGGCGAGGGCAAGCGCTACTGGGACCTCATCCGCACAGGCAAGGCTGCCACCACACTCGTACCCGATGCCTACGGCTACCGCACCAACACATGGACAGAGAAGAAGAAATATCTTCCTATTCCTTTGAGTGAAATCGACGCATCTCACGGCACACTGACACAAAACGACTATTAATCTAAAGACTCAAGCAATTATGAAACATAACATATTCAGCAAGGCACTCCTCATCGCTGCCACAGCAGGGTTGGCACTCAGCGCGTGCAGCCCAGAGGACTTCGACGGCGTATCAGAGGCAGGACTGCCACTGGCAGAGAACGCAAAGGTGACTACCAGCGTCGACGACGAGACCAACACAGTAACCTTCAATATGGAGGGCGACGGCATCTACCCCATGTGGTACATTCCTGTTGACGGCAAGGAAGTAACCAAGAACCCCGTCTACTCCACCGTCAATCCACTGCAGAAGATATGGGTCAATTCGGGCGACTATAAGGTTTACTACCGTGTGGGCAACCGCAACGGTATGTCGCAGGGCATGGGCGAGACCACATTCCATGTCGCCAACACCCTCGTCGACTTCAACGAGATCGTAGGCAAACTGTCGGGCAAGGAGTGGCGCATCGCTGCCACCGAACCCGCCCACATAGCGTGCGGACCTTCAGGAACCGACGGCACTGGGGATTATCAGGCTGGACCCAACGAGAAGGCTGAATTCGGTGTGTACGACGACCGACTCACCTTTGGTACTGACTACAGCTATACCTACAACCCAGGCGCTGGCGGAACCATGTATGTCAACAAAGGCTGCTCCCTCTTCCCCGACCATCATCAAGACACCGACTACATGGTGCCTGTCAGCGAGCAGCACAGCTCTTACCAGCTCAGTGCCGAGGGCGACGACCTCTACCTCATCATGCCTGCCAACACCTGCTTCCCCTACATCCCAGCCGACGCAGCCTATAACGGCGAGCTCCGTCTGCGTGTAGAGAGCATTACCGGCAGCACCATGGTGCTCGTATGGGACGATGGCAACATAGCATGGCACTACATCCTCACCTGCGCCAGCGAAGGCTTCCAGGGCTTCAACTCCAACAGCGACTGTAACATGTGGAAGAACTGCCAGTTCACCAACGAGTTCTTCTATGCACCGGGATGGGCACAGATAGCCGATCCTACTGTCACCGAGAAGAACGGCGCCTACACCATCGAGCTGCCTACAGCCACCAGCGAACAGTGGCAGGCACAGGTCAAGTTCCTCACTGACATGACCACCAACTCGGTTACCAAGTACGACTTCTCTTGCAAACTTACATCAAACACCGACCATCCAGGCGTAACAGTCAAACTGGTGAAAACGGGCGACGACGATACATTCTACTTTATGGAGCGCATCGACCTGAAGGCAAATCAGGAAGTTCTCTTCTACCGTAGCGACATGGATGGCATCGACATGGACAACGTCACCTTAGTCGTCGACGGCGGAGGCAATGCCGACAACACCAAGCTCACCATCAGCAACATCGACTTGCAGGAACACAAGTGCGACGGTGTGGAAGCACCTGCCGAGGAAGAAGATAAGACCGTATACAACTACAACAGCGCTTCCAATATCTGGAAGAGCCACGTAGACGACAAGGGCGACGCAGGCTTCACCACCTTCTTCTTCTACGCTCCAGGATGGACCGAGATAGACGCTCCCGATTTCACTGCCGACAAGGGCCATTACACCGTTGAGCTGCCTACAGCAACCTTCTTACAGTGGCAGGCACAGGTTCACCTCATCACCGACATTCCTGGCGAGGCCGACACGCCTTACGACTTCTCATGCAAGTTCTTGGCTAAGAAAGACATCAAGGGCGTAACCGTGAAGATAACAGACACGAGCAGCGATGATAACTTCTTCTTCATCAACACCTACGACCTGAAGGCAGGCGAGGAATATCAGGTCAAGGTTCCTGCCAGCATCCTCAAGGTCGGTGCGGCCGATGCCCTCAAGTTTGTATTCGACTTTGGAGGAAATCCAGAAGGCGAGAAGGTAGAAATCTACGATATCATCTTCCAGAAAACTGCTCAGTAAATTTATCAAAACTCAAGTTTCTCAGGTGAGGAATTCATGGGAATTCCCCCTGAAAACTTGAACAATAAACATACTAACATGAAAAAGATAATGATTTTTAGCGCAATATTCGCTGTTGCTATAAGCCTCAGCGCTTGCAGCAACAACGAAACCGACATCAGCTACGCTTCGGCCGAGACCATCACCCTCTCTTCCACCACGCTGAACTTTGAGAAGGAAGGTGGAACACAGACCGCCGAGGTGGAGAGCACACACGAGTTTGCCGCCTATTCCAACGACAGCTGGATCAAGGTGACACCCACCAATCCCGTAGGCAAGAAAGCCACCATCACCGTCACCGTGGGCGAGAACCTGGGCGCTGAGCGCACTGGCAACATCACCATTTGGTCGGGTGGCTCACGCCAGAACATCACCGTCACCCAGGCCAAGGGCGGACAGAACATCACCTGCCCCATCGAGGGCTACAACCTCGTATGGAACGACGAGTTCAGCGACAACGAATTGGGACCAGACTGGACTTACGAGATCCAGCCAGCCGGATGGGTGAACAACGAGTTGCAGAACTACGTGCGCGAGGACAAGGTGGCACAGGTTTCCAACGGAACACTGAAGATTAACCTCCTCGACGATGACGGCACCATCAAGAGCGCTCGTCTCTACGCTCGTGAGTCCACAGGTTGGAAGTACGGATACATCGAGGCAAGCATCAAGCTCCCTAAGGGCAAGGGCACATGGCCCGCATTCTGGATGATGCCTGTCAATTGGCAGAAATGGCCTGGTGATGGCGAGATCGACATCATGGAGTCTGTGGGCTACGAACCCGACGTGGTTGTTTCCACCATCCACTGCACCAAGTACAACAACACCGGCACAGACATCGAGTCTGCACGCTGCAAGATCAGCAACTCACAGACCGAGTTCCACACCTACGGCATGGAGTGGACAGCAGAATACATGACCTTCTATGTGGATGGCGAGAAACTCCTCACCTATCGCAACGACGGCAGCGGCAAGGAGGCATGGCCTTTCGATGCAGCCTTCTACCCCATCCTCAACCTCGCCTGGGGCGGTGCCTGGGGCGGCATCCAGGGCGTAGACCCATCTTGCTTACCTGCCACCATGGAGGTGGACTACGTTCGCGTATTCCAAAAGTAAATCTCATTAGGGAGTTTTTTCAGGAGTTAAGGAGTTAAAGAAGTTAAGGAGTTAAGACATATGCTTTGTTGTTAAAAAACTACGCCAAAATACGGTTGTCTTAACTCCTTTAATTAAACCCTCAAGACATTTGTCTTAACTCCTTAACTCCTTTAACTCCTGAAAAAACTCCTGAAAAAACTCCTGACCCCCCTAATTAAACATTCCCTCAAGACATTTGTCTTAACTCCTTTAACTCCTTAACTCCTTTAACTCCTGAAAAACCCTTTAACTCCTTAACTCCTGAAAAACCCTTTAACTCCTTAACTCCTTTAACTCCTGAAAAACACCTCAACTATCATTTTCTTGCTTTGTTCTTGCATATTCTAAAAAGTTTTCATATTTTTGCAAAACTAAAAGAAAACCAGAAACATGAAGAAAGCCAAACAAAGCTTGAAAATCATCATCACAACGCAACTATTCCTTGCACTGTCTATACTCATCGGCCGTGCACAGACACCTCAAAGCGTCGATTCCCTGCTACACTGCATCGACAAGGCTATAGACAACTCTGCCCAATACGTCAGCCGCAAAGAGCTGCGCATCCGACAGCTGCAGCAACAGCTCTCGCAAGCCAAAAACCTCCATGCACAATACCAGCTCTCCTATCGGCTATACGAAGAGTACACGCCCTTCGTCAACGACTCTGCCATCATCTACCTCAAACGCTGCATCGAGATTGCCCGGAAGACGGGCAGGCACTCCGAAGTAGGTAAGTGCCAGGCACTCATCGCCATCCGCTGCTCCAGCACAGGCAAGTTTATCGAGGCGCTCAACACCCTCAACGCCATCGACACCACCCAGCTTGACAACATTGCCAAGGGCACGTATTATATGGCTTACAACCACGTATACGGCGAAATCATATACTACCGCAACCCCATCACCCCCGAGGCGCAATACGGCGCCATGGCAGCCGAATACCGGCAACGGATGTATGCTGCCCTTCCCCCCACCAGCAATTCGGTATTTCAGTATCATGAGCTCGACGCCCTCAATGCCCATGACAATCGGGAAGCCATGCGCATCAACGACCAGTGGCTCAGCCACGTAGAGAAAGGGTCGCATCCCTACGCCCTCGTCACCCTCTACCGCTATTTAGCATACAAGGCAGAGAACGACAGCACCCGCATGATGTACTGGCTGGCAGAATCAGTCCTCACCGACATCAGGAACGGCGTCATGGACCAAGGATCCATGTGGGAAATGGCCAACCAGCTCATGGGCCTCAACGATGTCGACAGAGCCTACAAGTACATCAGTTTCAGTAGCATCAGCGCCAACCGTTTCGGCTCACGACAGCGACTGGCCCAGATATCGCCCCTGCTGTCGGTCATCGCCAAGATGTACAAAGACGAGAACGACCAGTACAACAGGCGACAGAACTATACCCTCTGCATCATCAGCATCCTGGCGTTGATGCTCCTCATCGGCGTGTTCTACGTCAGCCGACAGCGACATAAACTCGCCATCGCAAGAGACGACCTCGCCAAGACCAACCAGCAACTCAACGAACTCAATGCACAGCTCAAGTCGCTCAACGAGCAGCTCTCCTGCACCAACAGCCAGCTCTCTGTCGTCAACCATGAACTCACCGACGCCAACCGTGTCAAGGAAGAGTATGTGGGCAGATTTATGCGCCTCTGCTCCATCTATATCACCAAGATAGAGGATCTGCGCAAGAGAGTGCACAAGAAGCTGAAGACACGCCAGTACGACGAACTCTACGAAATGACCCGTCCGCAAGACTTTAAGGAAGAAGATTTGGAGGAGTTTTATGCCAACTTCGATTCTGCCTTCTTGCAGCTCTTCCCGCATTTCATCGAGTCATTTAATGCGCTGTTGCGCCCCGAAGAGCGCATTGAGCAGCCCCAGAAGGAACAACTCTCCACCCCTATCCGCATCTTCGCCCTTATCCGATTGGGCATCACCGACAGCAGCAAAATAGCGGAGTTCCTGCATTACAGTGTCAACACCATCTACAACTACAGAGCACATATCAAGAAAGGTGCCATCAACGACAAAGACTCCTTCGAGGAGGATGTAAGGAAGATCGGAACTTTCTAACATCTCTAATCTAACTTTCATAAAACTCAAACAGTGATGCTGTTGGCTTTGAGTTCTTAGTGACAGAAAGGAATGACAACTTCCATGACTTCACAAAATAACTTCTGAATACAATCATAAAAATCCCCTGAAAGGTTGCCTATATGCTAAGGCTTCCTTTCAGGGGATTCTCTTTGGCGCTTATACGAAGCGCTCAAAGGCTTTATTCTACTGTGAACATAACATTCTTCGTTTCTCTACTATTAGGGCCTACCATGATGTCGAAATCGCCAGATTCGAGAACATACTGTAGGTTGGCATTATAGAACTTCAGCATATCAGGAGTTATGTGGAAAATTACCTCCTTACTCTCGCCTGCAGCAAGATGAATGCGCTGAAAGCCTTTCAACTCTTTAACAGGACGGGAAATGCTTGCCACTTTATCTCGAATGTAAAGCTGTACGATTTCATCGGCTGCACAACGACCTGTGTTCGTAACACGAATGGTGGCAGTGATGTCGGCATGGTCGTTCCACGTATCGCTGTTGGCAGAGGCAACACTCGCTTTATGGGAACTCAACTGCAATGAACCATACTCGAAGGTGGTATAGCTCAGACCGTAGCCGAAGGGATAGAGAGCCCCATTGCGCACGTCGAGATAGTTGCTGGCATACTTGGCGAAACGTGGATTGTCGTCTGGCACGGGGCGACCTGTGTTCTGATGATTGTAATAGAGAGGCTCCTGGCCCGTAGTCTTGGGCATGGATGTAGTGAGCTTACCACAGGGCACCTTGTCACCGAAGACAACGTCGCAGATGGCATCGCCAGTTTCAGAACCGCCAAACCATACATTCATGATAGCAGGGATATGACTTTTCTCCCAGGTAAGCACGGTAGGACGACCAGAGAAATTGAGTAGCACGATGGGCTTACCTAATTGGGCAAGTTTTTCGAGCAAGTCGCGCTGTGTGTCGGGCATACGCAAGTCGGTACGACTGGCACATTCACCACTCATATCGGCAGTCTCGCCCATGGCACAAACGATGACATCAGCTTGGCGTGCTATCTGCAAAGCCTCAGCCTTCAACTTAGCATCATCCCCACGAGTTATAGTCTTGCCAAACTCACCATCTTTCTGTTCTTGCTCGTCGTAAACCACGTTGCAACCTTGAGCATAAAGCAAAGTAGCTTTTCCTGCAAGAGCCTTCTCCATACTCTCCTTGAGTGAGGAATAGCGATCGGGGGTTGCTGCCACGCTCCAGGTTCCGCTCATATTGTTGCGCGTGTCGGCAAGCGGTCCGATGAGGGCTATCTTGCCCTTCTTGCTGAGGGGCAGCAGCTGACGGTCGTTCTTGAGCAGTACAAAGGTCTCGGCGGCAATGTCGCGGGCGGTCTGTCGATTTGTAGCGGTGAAGATGTCGGTCTTCTGTCGTTTGCTGTCGCAGTATCGATAAGGGTCTTCAAAGAGTCCCAACTTGTATTTAGCCTCTAAGATGCGTCGGCAAGCGGTGTCAATATCAGCTTCGCTCACCTTTCCTTCCTTAACGCTCTGCTCCAGGTATCGCACGAAGCCTTGCGAGCACATGTCCATATCGGTTCCAGCAAGGAGTGACTGTTCTGACGCTTCCTTGAGGTCGCTGGCGGTACCATGCTGTAGTATCTCTCCGATAGAACCATAGTCGGTGACTACGAATCCCTGGAAGTTCCACTGCTTGCGCAGCACATCGGTCATCATCCAATGGCTTGCCGTGGCTGGCACATAGTCGATAAGATTGAACGACGACATAACACTACCTACGCCCGCCTCGACGACCATCTTATAAGGAGGTAGAAACTGGTTGTACATGCGCACTCTGCTCATGTCGGTGGTATTGTACTCTTTGCCTGCCTCGACAGCTCCATAGAGGGCGAAATGCTTGAGGCAAGCCATGATGTGGTCTTTGGGGACAATGGTCTCACGGCTCATATCTGCCTGCTGATAACCTCGCGTCATGGCTGCTCCCAAGACACCACTGAGGTATGGGTCCTCGCCGAAGCCTTCACTGATGCGCCCCCAGCGGGCATCGAGAGCCACATCGACCATGGGCGAGAAGGTCCAGTTGATGCCATCGGCACTTGCCTCGCGTGCAGACACTGCGCCCACCTGTCTCAGAGCTTCCTCGTTCCACGAACAGGAGAGGGCAAGTGGGATGGGAAAAATGGTTTCATAACCATGAATAACGTCCATACCCACAAGGAGTGGGATGCCAAGTCTACTCTTGCGGATGGCAACCTGCTGCAGAGCTTTGATCTTGTCGAAGCCCTTGATGTTGAATACGCCTCCCATACGGCCTGCCATGATGTCGCCAGCCACCTGGGTGTCCATAGCATTTCCTGTAGTAATATCGCCTGCCACCATGAGGTTGAGCTGACCTATCTTCTCTTGAAGCGTCATCTTGGCCATCAATTGGTCGATATATTCCTTCATGGGAAGAATCTTCTTGCTGTCAACTGGTTTCTTAGGCTGACGCTTAACTTTTTGTTTTACTTGCACCGTCTTCCATGATGCTGATGGTGAGGCAGCTGCCCCCATTAAAGGAAAAGCTGCCCCAAAAAGAATGAATGATGATAACAATAATTCTTTTTTCATGCTGATAATGTAGGTTTAAGATATAATTCTGACCTTTTACTTGGATTATTCTTAGGAAAAACTAAGACATTTACTTCAGCTCAAAGGTTTTCTTAAGCTTCAAATTGTCGGAAGCATTGCCCACCCATGCTTCAAACTGTCCTGCCTCTGCCTTCCATGCGGCAGTAGCTTCATCATAGAAGCTGAGGGCATCCTTGCCCAGGGTGATGGTAACATCCTTGCTCTCGCCAGGCTGCAGACTCACCTTGCAGAAGCCTTTCAGTTCCTTGAGTGGACGGTCGACCGAAGCCTTGACGTCGTGGACATAGAGCTGCACGGTCTCTGAGCCAGCACGCTGTCCTATATTCTTTACCTGCACGGTAAAGGCGATGGAGTCAGTGGCTGTCATTGTGGTTTTGTCAGCACGCAGATTGCTGATTGCAAACTGGGTGTAGCTCAGACCATGGCCAAAGGCGAACACAGGGCGCTGCTTCTCCTTGTCTGCCCAACGATAACCGACATAAATGCCTTCCTTATATTCCTCGTCAATGATATTTCCTTTGGTCTGAACACCACCTTCCAGGCGCCATGTGCCAGGATAGGTGTTGAGGGCATGAGCGCCCACCTCTTGCAAAGACTTCACCCAGGTGAAGGGCAGTTTACCCGACGGATTGACATCACCAGTGAGGACTGAAGCCAAAGCTTCGCCTGCCTCAGAGCCTAAATACCAGCCCTGCACGATGGCAGGCACCTTATCTTTCCAAGGCATAGCCACTGCATTACCTGAGATATTGACATACACGAAGTTCTTATTGGCTGCTGCCAAGGCTGTAACCAACTTATTTTGTGCATAAGGCAACTCATACTGCTGGCGGTCGTGACCCTCGCAGTCCTGATAGTCGCTCTTGTTGAGACCGCCGAAGAGGATGACACAGTCAGCAGTCTTAGCCTTCGCCACAGCCTCAGCAATGAGTTCTGCCTCGCTGCGCTTGTCTTCCAGATTCTGTCCCGTGGTAACGCCATTGTAGTTGCCTGTCACATCGCCCACATAGCCACGCACATACTCCACCTCTATGCCATCCTTGCCAAGACGCTCCTTTAAGCCCTGAAGTGGCGAGATTTCCTTCTGCACCTTGAGCGATGAACTGCCACCACCTACGGTCATCATCTTGATGGCATTCTCGCCCACTACGAGCACGCGACGCACCTTCTGTGTGTTGACAGGCAACACGCGGTTCTTATTCTGCAACAACACGATGCCCTCTTCGGCTATCTGGCGCGCTGTGGCATAATGATCGTCCGAACAGAGGAAGCCATGAGGACGGTTGCGGTTCATCGTGGTGCGATAGAAGAGGCGCAACACGCGACGCACCTTCTCATCGAGTTCGCGAGTGGTGTATTTGCCTTCCTGTATGGCCTTCAAATAGGGACGGGCGAGATAATAGTTGTCGTAGGCGTTGGAGGCGCCCCAGCTCAATCCGTTGGTCCATGAGCCAAACTCCATATCGAGTCCGTTCTTCACAGCCTGGTCGGTGTCGTGGGCTCCACCCCAGTCGCTTACTACAACGCCATCAAACTGCCAGTCGGTCTTCAGTATCTTGTTGAGGGTGTACTGGTTGTGGCAGTTGTGCTCGTTGCGATAGAGATTATATGCACCCATAATGGCCCATGCCTTACCCTGCTCTACGGCTGCCTTGAAGGCTGGCAGATAGATTTCGTGCAGGGCACGGTCGCTCACCTTGACATTGACCTGATGGCGATATTCCTCATCGTTGTTCAGACAATAGTGCTTCACGCATGCCGACACGCCCTTCGACTGCAGTCCCTGTACGTAGGGCACTACCATGATGGAGGCAAGGAAGGGGTCTTCACCCATATACTCGAAGTTGCGACCATTGAGCGGTGTACGATAGATGTTGACACCGGGTCCCAAGATCATGTCTTTGCCACGATAAAGAGCTTCTTCACCCAAAGCCTCTCCATAGAGACGGCTCATCTGAGGGTTCCAGGAGGCTGCAAGACAGGTGAGGGCAGGAAAAGCCACACAGGAGTCGTTGGTTTGTCCAGCCTGCTCCCACTCGTCCCATAGCACGTCGGGGCGAACACCATGAGGACCATCATCGGTCCAGAAGTCGGGGAATCCCAAACGTGGAACTCCTGCTGATGAAAACTTGCTCTGGGCATGGATTACTCTGATTTTCTCCTGCAAGGTCATGCGGGAGATGGCATCGTCAATGCGTTGCTCTACTGGTTTGGTATCATCCAAATAAACAGGCAACTGCTGAGCCTGAACTGAGAAAATGGTTGTCAATGACAACACGCAGGATAATGCTAATTGTTTCATTTGGTTTTATAATTTGATAATTTTTCTGTACGCTTCTGTAAAAAAGATGCAAACGAGCGCAATGAAAGCTTGGTTTCAGATTGTCGATTATAGCAAAAACTTCTTTTTGCAAAAATAAGAAAAAAAACAAATACAAACAATCGAATATAGTAAAATAGTGGATTTGTATGCTGATTACGAAAATATAACTTCTTAAAAACAAGCTGTTTGCGAAAACATCATCATGTGATATAAGTGGGAGAGCGTGAAAAAACTGTTAGTAAAAAACAGGTGGTATTTTAGGTTATTGAAGATGTGTGTTTGCTACTTTACTCCTTACAGGGTATTCTATCCTTATTTCATCAGGAAGTCGGCATGGGAAATATTTGCTGCCACAAATAGAAAAAACACACCCAAAAAACGCAAGTATCTTCATCGGCCATCGCAAGTACTTGCGATGGCCGATGAAGATACTTG
>USOQ01000045.1 GCA_900556395.1 Candidatus Segatella caccae
ATGACCACACTGGTCAGACTGGATTCAAAATATGCCCCTTTTTAAAGTGGGCTCAGTAATATATAAAAAGGTAAAAAGCCCAGGATGAACTCCTGGGCTTTTATGTTAGTATGCATTTACATTGCGAAAATGTTGAATCCACCATCCACAACAGCTACTGTTCCTGTGACGAAAGAAGCAGCATCGCTCATGAGATAATGTATTGTACCACAAAGTTCTTCGGCTTTACCCATGCGGCCGAATGGAGTCTGTCGAATCACATCCTGTCCACGTTCTGTGTAAGTACCATCAGGATTGGTAAGGAGTGCGCGATTCTGCTCTGTGATGAAGAAGCCAGGAGCAATAGCGTTAACACGTATTCCCTCGCCAAACTTCTTCGCGGTTTCGTGTGCCATGTAGGCTGTGAAGTTGCTGATGCCTGCCTTGGCAGCAGCATAACCGCAAACGCGTGTCATTGGGCGGAAAGCCGCCATAGAAGAGAAGTTGATGATGCTACCTTTACCTGCCTCTACCATAGGCTTGAGGAACACCTGTGTAGGTATTACAGTACCAGTAAGGTTCAAGTTGAGTACAGTCTGAAACTGTTCTGTCTCCAAGTCGAAGAAAGTCTGGTCAGGACCGATCGTTGCTCCCTTCATATTGCCACCAGCTGCATTGAGCAAGGTGTCTATCTTGCCATATTTAGCGAGAATATCTTTGCAGTTCTGTTCTACTATTTCCTTGTTCATAACGTCGGTCTTGAAGAAAGAAGCTTCACCGCCTGCATTCTTGATATCTTCAACGATAGCGTTTCCGATGTCTTCCTTGCGTCCGAGGATGGCTACCTTTGCACCTTCAAGAGCTAAGTACTTGGCGATGGTCTTTCCTAATACGCCTGTTCCACCTGTAATGACTACAACGTAGTCTTTAATGTTAAAAAGATTGTTCATGTCTTTTTTTGAATTGTTTAAATAATAAATAGTTAATATCTTTTGCAAAATTAGCTTATTTTTATTGAATGAGCAAATATTTCCTTTATTTTGTTCTGTAGAAACCAAGTTTTATATTCGCCAAAGTGTGGAAGAGAATATAATAAAGAGTGAAGGAGTAAAGATAAATGCCTTTCAAGCACTATTCTTTACTCCTTCACTCTTTTACTTTTTTACCTTTTTACTTTTTTACCTTTAACTTTTAATTCTTTTACCTTTACACTAAATTATTTTATTCCTCTCTCGTTGAGCGCCTTAGAGTATTTGGCAGCATTGTCGAGGTGTTCGGAGTAAGTGCGTGCAAAGTTGTGTGTACCACTGAAGTCTTCTTTAGCACACATATATAGATAATCGTGGTGGATGTGGTTGAGTACAGCATCAATGCCTGCTACAGAAGGAATACGGATAGGTCCAGGAGGCAGTCCTGTATTACGATATGTATTGTAGGGGCTTTGGATGCTGAGCAGATTATTATAGATGCGTTTGAGTTCGAAACGTTTCCACGCAAACTTAATAGTAGGGTCTGCCTGCAGTGGCATTCCTTCAGGATATTCTGCATTGCGTAGCATCAGACGGTTGTAATACATGCCTGCTATCATCGGCTTCTCTGCGTCGTTGGCAGTCTCTTCGTCCACGATACTTGCCATGGTGATAACCTGAATAGGGGATAGGTTCATATTCTTAGCCTTCTGCATACGTTCAAAGTTCCAGAACTTGTCCGACTCTTTCTTCATGCGTTCGAGCAGTTTGTTGAGCGATACATTCCAATAGATGTCGTAAGTGTTAGGAATAAACATACAAGCAATCGTGGCCGTGTCGTAACCATATTTCTCGCAGGTAGCCTCATCGGTAAGAGCCTGATAGATAGTGGTACTATCGAGCATCAGTTTACGTCCCAGTTCGGCAGATAGTTTGTCGAGTGTACGAACAGAAGGAACGGTGAGGTTTACAGACTCTTGCAGACCATTTTTCAGATGGCGCCATGTCTTCAGAGAGCCATCGCCAGGATGTATGGCGTAGCGTCCTGTGCGAATATGTTCGGCATAATCGGAGTGTTTTGTAAGGGTGCGGAATGCCTGCATAGGTATGGCATGGGCTATGGGTGTTAGCTTGTGGTAAACGGAGTCTATGTTGTCGTCTTCGTCAATATACACATACACCGTTTTGTCACTCTTAGAGAATGATGCAAAACCATATATATAAGTAATGATGATGACACCTACCAGGCACACAAGGGCACCATAGAAATAGAATTTGTAAGCGGTCTTGCTTTGTTTTTTCTTCATTTTCGTTTCGTTTTTGGTACTTGAAAATTTGCTGCAAAAGTACATTTATTCGTGGAATTGACAAAATTATTCGGCTTATATTATTAAGGCGTAGGTAAAAATAGGTTAATTCGTGGGTTTTTATTTTGCTTTGATGTACTTTTGTATGCAGTGAGCGTTCATTATTCTTGGCAAGCAAGTGATGAAAACAAGGTTCGACCATCAGCCGTAATGGTCAAGGATAATGTTTAGTGTTTAATGTTATCACTACTCATAGATATTACAGAATAACAGGAAACAAAAAGATAATAAAGATGAAACAGGAATACAACAAGACAATATTAGCGCATCCAACAGCGAGTGTGATTTCAGTATATGAAACCTATATCTTCGATCTCGATGGTACGTTGCTCTCTACTTTAGACGACTTGGCTGCGAGTTGCAATTATGCCCTTCGCATCAATGGGATGGCAGAACATTCTACTGATGATGTAAGGAGGTTTGTGGGCAATGGCGTGCGTAAGCTCATGCAACGAGCCATTCCTGGAGGCGAGCAGAACCCTCTCTTTGACAAGGCCTATGCTGACTTTCGGGAGCACTATATGGCGCATAGGCTGGATCATACCCAACCTTATCCTGGCATCATCGCATTGTTGACACGTCTAAAAGCACGAGGAAAGAATATTGCCGTGGTGAGTAATAAATTTTATGCAGCTACACAGGCTTTATGCCAATATTTTTTTGGCGATTTGGTTGATGTAGCCATCGGAGAGCGAGAGGGTATAAAGAAAAAACCAGCACCCGACACCGTAGAGGAAGCCTTGCGCCAGTTAGGAGTAGATAGACAGGGGGCTGTATATATCGGCGATAGCGATGTCGACGTAATGACTGCCCAGAACTGTCACATGCCTTGTATCAGTGTGCTTTGGGGGTTTAGAGATCAAGCTTTCCTGATAGCCCATGGTGCCACAACCTTTGTTAGTTCTCCCGCCGAAATCGGTTAATCCTTTTTGGTGCAATGGCCTCGCCATAGCTGTTTATTATGCCATATGGTTTTCAATAAACTGATTGACGGAGTCTTTGTAGGATTCGGAGATAGGAATATTGTTCTCGCCATAATAGATGCGCATATGACCGATGGAGTCCATACGGCACAGGTTGGCTATGAACGAGCGATGTACGCGCTTAAAACACTGCCTGGGAAGTCGAGTCTCCAATCGTTTAAGATTGCAGAGTGTGGTGACCTTTCGTCCTTCTGTAAGATAGAACCGCACATAGTCGTTCATACTCTCGATGTAGAGAATATCGTCGAGGTCGATACGAATGAACTTGTTCTCTACCTTTACCACCAGACTATGGTCGCGCTCTATGGGGTCAATGAGTTGATAATCGGCAAATGTAGCTCTTACCTTCTTGTAAGACTCTTGGAAGTCGTTAAAGCTAATGGGTTTGAGCAGATAGTCAACAGCTCCAACCTTGATGCCATCAAAAGCGTATTCCTTGTAGGCTGTAGTGAAGACCAGTCTGCAACTTTCGGGTACTAATCTGGCAAACTCAATGCCACTTAGTTCGGGCATCTGTATAGCCAAATAGAGTACGTCAACATGTCCGTTTCTCACTTCATTAACAGCCTCTCTTGCGCTGGAGTAGGCTCCCATGAGCGAGAGTGTAGGTGTCTTTTTGATGTGGCTTATTATCTGTTGCAGAGCTTGAGGGTCGTCTTCTATAACAATGCAGTTTAATATCATGGTGTTGTTATTTTTGTTTGTTATTTCTGTAATAACGCAAGATGTGGGTTATTATTGTTTTCTGAGAAGAAGGAAAATAGAATACAACTAAAAACATGCTCCTACCTTTTTAGTGTAGAAGCATGTAATTGAAATATTTATAATTGAAAACATTACTCGTAGCGGATGGCTTCTATCGGGTCGAGTTGAGCAGCTTTCTTTGCAGGATACCAACCGAAGAAGACACCCGTAAAGGTGCAGACAGCAAAACTCATGATGATGCTCCAAGGCTCTATCTGTGTCGCTACATGGAAGAATTGTTGCAAGCTCACCGATAGGCTGACGCCCAATAGCACGCCTATTATACCGCCGGTAACGCTCAAAAGGATGGCTTCGATGAGAAACTGGTTGAGAATGTCGACACCACGTGCTCCCACGCTCATTCGTAATCCGATTTCGCGTGTGCGCTCTGTCACGCTGACGTACATGATATTCATGATTCCGATGCCGCCAACGAGGAGCGAGATTCCTGCCACAGAACCCAAGAGGATAGTAATGGTAGACATGGTGGAGTTCATCATGCTCGAAATCTCTTCCTGCGAGCGGATGTTGAAGTCATCTTCATCAGCGTCAGAAGTATCGGTGGCATCTTTCAATTTATGATTGCGACGCAAAATCTCAGTTATCTGGTCTTGCGCAGGCTGTGAGGCTTCCTCGGTAATGGCAGAGCACACGATGCCTCCCAGATAAGTCTGTGCCATGATGCGTTTCATCACTGTGGTGTAAGGTGCCAGCACGAGGTCGTCCTGGTCCATTCCCATGGAGTTGTAGCCTTTCTTTTGTAGAACGCCTACCACGCGGAAGGGAATGCTGTTGAATCTCACCACCTTGCCCACGGGGTCGCTTCCGTCGGGGAAGAGATAGTCGACCACCGTTTGTCCTAAGATGCAAACCTTGGCAGCAGCTTTGATGTCGTTGTCAGTAAACATCTCTCCGTCGGCCACTTTGAGCTGTCGTATGCTGAGATAGTCCTGATTCACGCCATAGATGGAGCTTTGCGTATTGTTGTTGCCGTTGATCCATTGTCCACTGCTGTTGACGGTAGGCGAAATGGCAGAGATGTAGTTACATTCGTCTTTGATGGCTTGATAGTCGGTCTGCTTGAGGGTCTCCATCGCAGAAGCATCTTGTCTCACTCCGCCTCTCATGTCGGCACCAGGCGATATCATGATCATGTTGCTTCCCATCTCAGCGATATTGGCCTTGATGCTGGCTTTGCTTCCTTGTCCGATGGCGAGCATGGTGATGACGGCAGCAATACCTATGATAATGCCTAATGCTGTAAGAAACGACCTCATCTTGTTGGCAGCAATGGCTCTGATGGCTATTTTGAAAAGATTTTGGTAATTCATCTTGTGAAGTTTGATATATTTTCTTTCTTAGTTACTCATCCGTATTGGCAGGAAGGGCAGCAAGTCCTTCTGCTGCAGAGAGGATGTGCGTGTTGTATTCGTCACTAATGATATGTCCATCGCGCAGTTCGATGTTGCGACTCGAATAGTTGGCAATGTCAGGATTATGGGTGACAAAGATGATGGTGCGTCCCTGCGCATAGAGTTTCTGGAAAAGCACAAGGATTTCAAAACTGGTGCGCGTATCGAGATTTCCTGTAGCTTCATCGGCCAGGATGACAGCAGGATTGTTGACCAAGGCGCGTGCGATGGCCACACGTTGCATTTGTCCGCCCGACATCTGATTGCTTTTGTGATAGAGTCGCTCACCCAGTCCCACTGCCTGTAGTGCCTCTATGGCTCGCTGTTTTCGTTCTTCAGCCGTCACATGGGGGTTATACATCAAGGGCAGCTCTACATTCTCCACACTCGTAGTCTTGGGCAGGAGGTTGTAGTTCTGAAAGATAAACCCAATTTTTCGGTTGCGTAGTATGGCTCGTTCGGATCGTGACATCGTTCTCACGGAGACGCCATCGAGGTAATATTCGCCACTTGATGGCGTGTCGAGACATCCCAACTGATTGAGTAGAGTAGATTTTCCTGAGCCCGACTTACCCATAATGGTGACAAATTCGCCTTCATAGATTTTGAAACTCACCCCTTTGAGGGCATGAACCGTTTCGTCGCCTACGAGGAAGTCGCGTTTCACATTGTCGAGTTCTATGACTACCTTTTTGGGCTGTTGTATGTTATCTTTGTTTTCTGTCATGATCTCTATTGACTTTTTTATTCATTTACTTTTTCTTGCCTCTTGGTCCAGGTCCGCTGATGAGTCCTTGGCTCTGCTGTTGTTCATCTTCTCCATCGTTATCAGGTGTGTTGACAATGATTTCACTCACAATCTTTTGTCCTGCCTTCAGTCCCTTGGTTATCTCGGTGTGCATACCATCGCTCTGACCGATACTCACGGGGTGAGCTGTGAGGGTCTTGCCGTCGAGTGTCCACACTTTGTTCTTACCCTTGCAGTCTACGATCTTCATATCCTTGCCCACGGTCTCTTTAGTAGGTGTAAAGCGCAGAGCCTTGTTGGGCACAGCAAGCACGCCAGCGCGTTCCTGGGTGAAGATGGTGACGTTGGCGGTGAGTCCTGGCTTCAGTTTCAGATCGGCATTTTGAGCGCTTATCACCACCTCGTAAGTGACGACGTTGTTGGTGGTAGTGGCTTGTAGGCGCACTTGTTTTACGATACCTTCGAATGTGTCGTCAGGGTAGGCATCCACAGTAAAGGTTACACGATTGCCCTCTTTTACGCCACCTATGTCGGCTTCATCGACGTCAGCCACTACCTGCATATTGGTCAGGTCTTTAGCGATAGTGAACAGTTCTGGCGTATTGAAGCTGGCAGCCACCGTCTGTCCTTCCTCCACGCTTTTAGAGATGACCGTTCCATCAATGGGCGAAGTGATCGTGGCGTAGCCTAAGTTGGTCTGCGCTCTTTGCACCTGTTCCTTCGCCGTTGCTACCTGCTCCTTGGCTTGTCGATAAGTAAGGAGAGCGTTCTCGTAGTCGTCAGCGCTCACGAGTCCCTTTTGGTAGAGCGTCTGATAGCGTTTCATGTTTGCGCTCTGATAGTTGAGTTGGCTTTCAGCACTTGCCATATTGGCTTTGGCAGTGTTGAGTTCGCTCATGAGGTTGGTCTTGTCAAGCTCAGCGATGACCTGTCCCTTTTTTACCTCACTGTTGTAGTCCACATACAGTTTGTTGACTATACCCGACACCTGTGTACCCACCGTGACACTTGTTACAGCCTCGATGGTGCCCGTGGCAGTCACACTGTTTTGTAGGGTTTGCAGACTTACTTGCTCTTGCTTGAAGTCGATTTGCGCTTTGTCTTTTCCGCCAGAGAGCGCCCATGCCGCTATGGCAACGATTACCACTACAATCATGGCAATCCATACTTTACTGATCTTCAGTTTTTTCATATTGATATGTTTTTATTTTTTCCCTTTTTATTTTTTTACCTTTACATAATTCTTCCCTCTTGATAGAAGCGAAGCATGTCGATGTTGAGGATAGCGAGGTATTTAGCCTGCAATTCGTTTTGCTTTGCTCGCAAGAGATTATCTTTACCCGTGCGAAGTTCCACGATGTTTTTCAGTCCCAGTCTGAACTGTTCGCTCAGCAAGTCATAGCTTTGTTGGGCACTCTCCCTGCTCACCTTGGCAGCTTGGTATTGGCTTTGGTTGGTGTTAGCTTGTAGCCAATAGTTTTCGATGGTGGAGTAGAGCTCAGTCTGCTGGTTCTTCATGTCGAGCAGAATTTGCTGTTGCTGTATGCAAGCTTTATTGACAGCAGTCTTTGTTTGTCGATTGTCGAAGATAGGGATGCTCACGCTGATGCCTGCACCCACATTGAAGTTGTTTTTGAGTTGAGTACCCCATCCTGTGGTGTTCATAGAGGTGGTGCTGGTAGAAATGCCTGCGTTAGCCCCGATGGTAGGCAGTTTGCTTGCTTTGGCTATCTTGATGTTGAGTTCATTCTGTGCCAACTGGTTTTGATACACCTTCATTTCGGGTCTACGGTCGAGCGCAGCATTATAAACACTCTGCAGAGCAGGAATATCTGCCAAAGCCATAGCCTCGGTGGCAGTGGGTTCTGCTATATCAAAAGCTTCTTCGCTGGTAATCTGTAGCAGTTGTTTGAGTTGTCGTTTATAGTTTTTCACATTGTTCTCAGCTTCCACGATGTTATATTCATCTTGTGCTCTTTGTGCAGAAAGTTGAGCCAAATCGGCTTTCGACATCTTGCCAATCTTCACCATTTCCTCGCCTCGCTTTTCATTCTCCACACTCGACTTATAGCTCTCTCGGTTTACGTTGATGGCTTCTGTGGAGTAGAGTATTTGGATGTAGAGCTGTGCTATCTGCTCTTGCAGTTGTGCTGCCTGGGAGGCAGAATCGAGTTGAGCCTCTTCGCCCACCAACTTGTTGAGTTTCATCTGTGCTTGGCGTTTACCACCATCGTAGAGTGTGTAGTTGCCCATCACGCTATAGGTGCCGTTGTAGTATGACTTGTCGACGGAAGCTTTCGAATATCCGTCACTCGAGATACCGTTTTGCACCCACGGAGTGTAGTTGACACTTTGATTTGTACTGGCGCTGAGCGACGGCAGCAGAGCTGCCTTAGACTGCAAATAGTCTTCGTGCGCACTCTGCGCTTGAAGTCTTGTCTTCTGTAGCGCGATGTTGTTGGTCAAGGCGTAGTCGATGCAGTCTTTCAAACTCCATTGGCGCGCACTCGCATGGTAGGGAGTTGCGGCAACGAGTAAGCCGATGATAACCTTTCCGATAGTTTTTACTTTTTTCATTCCTAAAATTATTATGTTGATTTTCTGCTTTTTATAGATTCTCTTATTTAAAAAGGGTTTATTGAGTGTGTATTTTTTTTAACAAAAATAAACGCCAATGCTTGGCAGGTTCATATTTTTTATTTACCTTTGCAACCGCAATTGGTTCGCTGTCATCTTCGTTCCGTTTAGGCAATAGAAGGTGCTGCGATGAAAAGGGAATCAGGTGAGAAGCCTGAGCAGTCCCGCTGCTGTATGCGTCTTATTGGGCAAGCACGATGGTCACTGACATTTTTTCGGGAAGACCGCTTGAACGAGTTTGACGACGCGAGCCAGAAGACCTGCCGTTGCCTGAGTCTATCTATATAATATAGGTATATTCTCTGTTGCCATCCAGCCTCGTGGGTTAGGCTTTTGTGAAGGCGTAAGACATTATTTTTTAGAAGAGATGAAGAAAATCTGCAAAGGATTATTGTGCCTCTGTGTGATGCCCTGTCATGCGCAGAATGTAGGTACGATTCATCGCGATACGCTCTCGCTCGACGAGGTGGTGTGTGTGGGCGAGCGCCCTCATTACCTTACACCCAGTCAGACCCTCCAGGGCGAGATGCTGCAGAGCCTGTCTACCACCTCCGTGGCCGATGCCCTGAAGTATTTCTCGGGTGTGCAGATCAAGGACTATGGTGGACTGGGCGGACTGAAGACCGTCAACGTGCGGTCGCTCGGATCGCAGCATGTGGGCGTGTATCTCGACGGCATTCGTATCACCAACGCACAGAACGGACAGGTGGATTTGGGCAAGTATTCTTTGTCCAACATGGAGTCGGTGTCGCTATACAACGCCAACAGGAACGAGCGTCTGCAGTCGGCTTCCGAGTACGCCTCGGCTGCTACGGTCTATATGCAGACCCGTCGTCCCGACCGCACTATGCTGACGGGCGAGTATGGAATGGGATCGTTTGGACTGCAGAAAGCCAAGCTCTATTTCGCCTTGAAGAACTGGCTCTTTGTAGATGGCGAATATCAGCACAGCGACGGCGACTATAAGTTCCGGTTCCAGTCGGCTTCGGAAGACACGATAGGGCGCCGTCACAATTCCGACATCACCTTCTACCGGCTTGAGGCAGCAGGCTTCTATCGGGGACTGTCGGTCCACACCTATTATTATAACTCCGAAAGGGGCTTGCCAGGTCCTGTCGTCAGGCGACTCTCCGACCAATGGGACTCCACCGACCGGCAATGGGATCAGAACTTCTTCGCACAGGCTTCGTATAAGAAACTGTGGAGCCGTTTCGGTCTGAAGGCCAATATGAAGTATGCGTTCGACTATCTGCATTATCTGCAGGACCCATCGACCAATGCTGCTGCCATGTACTGCAACAACCACTACACCCAACAGGATGTTTATGCTTCTGTATCAGGGTCTTACAATACGCACTATATTTCTGTTACAGCCAGCACTGACTTGCGATGGTCTGACCTCAACTGCGATGTCTATCATTTCAACTATGTCTATCGCATCGACTCTAAGTCGCTCCTCTCACTCATTGGCTCCTATAAGGGATGGGAGGCCAATGTGGCGCTGCTCTACACCCAAGTGCAGGATCATACCGTGGCACAGGCTGACGCCATGCAGAAGCTCACGCCCATGTTCCTGCTCTCGTATAAAAAGGGAGGCTGGATCCTTAGGGCTTTCCACAAGCGCATCTTCCGTGTGCCCACGCTCAACGACCTGTACTACACGCTGGTGGGCAACACGTAGTTGCAGCCCGAATACACCTCGCAATGGGATGCGGGAGCCGACTATCGTGGCAAATATCTGCACTTTGCCCTCGACGCTTACTATAACGAAATAAGCGACAAGATAGTGGCGATTCCGATGAAGTGCCAGTTCCGCTGGTCGATGGTCAACTTTGGCAAGGTGAAGTCGTACGGACTTTCCTTATCAGGCGGATACAACCAGGAGTGGGGTAGATTCTCGCTCTCTGCCAATGCCAACTACACGTGCCAGATAGACCGCGACTACACGCAGCCCAGCGCTCCGGAATATAAGAACTACATTCCCTATTCGCCCATGCACTCAGGCTCGGGCATCATCGATTTGGGGTATCGGTCGTATAGCCTCTGCACCTCGTTCCTTTACACAGGTGAGCGGTTTGCCTTGCTTTCCAACAATTCCGACGACCTTTTGGGCGATTGGTATACGGTGGACGTGAAGCTGAATAAGCGCTTCTTCTTAGGTAGATATGTGCTGCAAGCCACCTTAGAATGTAATAATCTCACCGACTCGCATCATGAGGTGGTGAAGCGTTATCCCATGCCGGGAAGAAACTACAAGATGACCTTGAAATTTGAAATGTAGAGTTTTTCTCAGGAGTAAAGGAGTTAAGAAGTTAAGGAGTTAAGACAATACTAAATATGAACATTCGTAAACACATTATAGGGCTCTATGCTGTCGCCATCGTCTTGTCAATGATGCTTGCAGGATGTCGCATGGAGGTAAACGACGAGGTGGCTGTCAGCCATCCCACAGCATCCGACGACCGGCTGCTCGTACTCTGTGAGGGATTGTGGGGAATGGACAACTCCACCATCTCGTTCATCGACCATGGTGTGCTTACCAACAAATGGTTTCGCCAACAGAATGCTCATCAGCGTCTTGGAGATACGGGTAATGACCTGCTGATGGTGAACGACACGCTGATAGCTATCTCTGTGAACTGGTCGAACATCATCCAGTACATTCGCCCCGACGGAACCGCCATAGCTGCCACAGAGGACATCCCCAACAATCGCAAGTTGGCTACTGATGGCGAATACCTGTATTGCACCTCGTATGCCAACAATGGCTATGTGGCGAAGATAGACTTGCGCACGAAGAAGATTGTAGATACTTGCCCAGTGGGCTATGAGCCTGAAGGTATAGCCTTTTATCGTGGCCGCCTCTTTGTGGCGAATACAGGAGGCTATTCTTCGCAAGCAAGCCACGACTACGAGTCTACTATTTCGGTCATCGATGCTCAGACGATGAAGGAGTTGAAGCGTATCGACACGGGTTGCATCAATCTCTTTGGTAATATGTCGCAAGAGGGACAGTTTCTTTGTATTAATTCTGTGGGCGACTATTACAAGGAGCCAGGACGCTGCGTTGTGCTCAACATGCAGAGTGAAGAGTTTCGCGTGTTCGACTTCCCCGTGACCTACAATTGTAGCTATGGTGGAAAGTTCTACACTATAGGCTCAAGTTTCTCTTACATCACAAACACCTATGAGTTCTCCATTCATACCATCCAGTTGCCTTCACTTCGGGTGGAGGAAGGACTTGGGGAATATGACGCAGCCCTGCCCACCATCAAGCAGATGCAGTCGCCCTACGGCATTTACATCTCGCCCCACTCAGGACATCTCTACGTTTCGGATGCTCGCAGCTACGTCACCAATGGCTACGTCTACGAGTTCGACCGCAATGGCATGTTGCTCAATAAGTATAGTCTTAAGGGCATTAATCCTGCCCACTTTTTGGCGTTGCCGTGAAGCACAGGGGAAGTTGAGTCAGGGCGTGAGGAACTTACTTGTGGTAAATTCAGTAATATAATAGACAATGAATAAGATCAAACAACACAATATTTATTAATTTTTTAAGTTTAACTAAAAGAAAATGAAGAAGTATTTTTATTTGTTGGCGCTCGTATGCGCTACTGGTTTTTTGGCATCATGTAGTGAAGATGATGGTCCTGAGGAGCCCAATTACGAAACTGTAGATTTCGAGGGGGATTACTGGAACGCTCTGATTGACCCAAAACAGTCTATGGGCAAGTTGCTCTATGGTGAATCAGGAATGGGATATGAAGAGGACAATGGCGTGTACGAGTGGACCGACGCAACTACAAAGTTGCACTCCAAACTCAACGAGTCTTATGGTTCATGGGCTTATTGGAACGGCGGAGTGGCAGTATCCAACTACACCTGCAATATTGCTGACGGAGGCCCCAACACACAGCTCTCTTTGCCTACAGGCATGGCAGCACACTCGGGCAACAACTTCGTAGTGGCTTACGGCTATAATGACGGTGGATGGGACTCTTGTCCTGTCATCGACTTCAAGGACGGCGTGGCACGCAAAATCAAGGGACTTTGGGTTACAAATAACTCTTATTTCCTCAACTCGCTTAGCAATGGAGATAGCTACAACTCGGCAGCCACAGACGCCACCTTCATCGACGTAACCTTCGAGGGTTTCGATGCAGCAGGCCTCTCTCAGGGCAAGGTGAAATGTCGCCTGCAGGACGGCAAGACCTCACTTACCGACTGGAAGTATGTAGACCTTAGTTCGTTAGGAGCTGTCAACAGTTTGAAGGTGAACTACGAGTTCTCTGACGACCAGAAGAACAGCCATGGTTTTACTGCTCCTGCCTATGTCGCTATCGACGACGTGCAGATTTACAAGTAAACAAACAATAAAACATGTACAAAACTACTACGAGAAAAAAGATTTTATCCCTCTGTCTGCTGACTCTGTCGCAGGCAGGATGGGCGCAGACACAAACTGTTCAGGTGCTGGAGTTTCATCCAGCACCCGGACAGTTTGTAAACGTTTTGCCGGAGGCTGATGCCAATTCCACCCAGGACGACGTGAACAGGCGATGTGAGGACCTGCTGAATGACAAAGATAATGTTATCAGTTTGGGAACCTATGGCGGCTACATCACTATGAAGTTCGACCATCCGATAGAGAACAAACATGGCTCTGATTTCCTCGTCTTGGGCAACGGAATGTATGCAATCGACGACCCAAAATATGGTAAGGAGACTATCGGTGGATCCATAGAGCCTGGCATCGTATATGTGGGAGTGGGCGACAACCTCGAAACAGCCAAATGGTATGAGTTGGCAGGCTCGGAATTCTACACCAATGAAATTCACGACTTCGAGATTACTTACTTCAAGCCAACCACCGAAGCCTGTGAACATCAGCTATTTAGATCTGTCTGCGATAACTATATCAAGTGGAATTGTACATGGACCGACGCCAAGGGAGAGCGACGCGACTCCACTGGCTATCACATCAAAAATCAATATCATCTTCAGACCTATTGGCCCAAGTGGGAGGACAAGGAGCAACTCACCTTTAAGGGCGGATGCTTGCCCAACAATGCCGTGATGTATTCTCCTCAGTACTGGGTGCAATATCGCTACGCCAAAGATGCCTATGGCTATGCTGACGCTTGTCCAGCTAATGACTCGCTCTATTCGTCTTTCGACATCAACTGGGCTGTCGACGAGAAAGGCAATCCTGTAGCCCTCGACCATATCGACTATATTCGTGTCATGACGGGCATCTTCCAGTATTGTGGTTGGTTGGGCGAAACTTCTACGGAGATAACGTCTGTTGTCGACCTTCATCTCATCGATGGCTACGATGAAAATCCTTACGTCATTACTCCTCGCGAGCGTCCTACGACAGGTATCTTGTTGCCTACAGTGAATGTGGCAAACCGTCGTACTGATAAAGCCTATTACACGCTTACAGGTCAACGAGTGGATCGGGTAGAGCGTGGTAAGATCTATATTCATCAAGGTAAGAAAGTGGTTTTCTAAAGATTCTTGAACAAAATAAAAAATGAAACTTTTATTTAAATATTTGTTGCTATGGGCTGTCGTGATGATGCTTTATGCCTGTGGTGGAAAAGTAAACTCGACCCATGATTCTGATGGCGACACCCTGCAACTCAAGTATGCGCAATACTTGCAACTCATCCATCATGATGGTTTTACAGAAGCCCTTGTGCTCAATCCCTGGAGCCAGGGCAAGCTACTCCATCGTTATCTCTTGGTGCCTAAAGGCAAGGCAGGTGATAGAGTGGTGGTAGGCTTGCAGAAAACTATGTCGGATGACGCCACGCCTTGTGATGTCGTTCGCACACCTGTCACGAAGAGCGTCATCACTTCATCAGCTCATTGTCAGTTACTCTACGAGTTAGCCTGCCAACAAGCCATCTCAGGAGTTTGCGACCTTGAGTATATGTTGATTCCCGATGTGCAGAAACGAGCTTCACGGAAGTCAGCCCACGGCATCGTTAATTGTGGTTCATCTATGCAGCCCGATATCGAGCGTATCATGGCGTCGCACCCTGAGGTCATCCTGGTTTCTCCTTTTGAGAATAGTGGTGGTTACGGCAAACTTTCGGATATGAACATCCCGCTGGTTGAGGCTGCCGATTATATGGAAACATCACCCTTAGGACGAGCTGAATGGATCAAGTTTTATGGTATGCTCTTTGAGCCTTCTCAGGGCGATGCCGTCGCTTCTACGCGAGCAAAAGCTCTCTTTGCCGACATCGAGCGCGCTTACTTACGTCTTAAAGACTATGCTTCTCGTTTGCCTTTAGGTTATTCTGTGCTCACAGAGCGTAAGACTGGCGGTGTTTGGTATGTACCAGGTGGTCGTAGTACGATTGGTCAGATGCTGCACGATGCGCATGCTCGTTACCTCTTTGCTGATGATCAGCATAGCGGCAGTTTGTCTATGAGCCCAGAGCAGATTTTAGCTCATGCCACTGAGGTGGATGTGTGGGCCACCAAGTATTGGGGAAATCATCCTCTTTCTCGCTCTCAGCTACTACAGGAATATACGGGCTACAGTCTTCTTCAAGCCATGAAGACGGGGCGGGTCTATCAAGCTTCCACCAGTTCTCAACCTTATTTTGAGGAAACCAGTTTTCATCCAGAGCGACTCCTCCGTGAGTTTATCTTACTCTCGCATCCTGAAGCTCAAAAGCAATTAGGAAAATTGCGATATTATCAGAAATAGTTGATTTTGATTTAAAAAAATGTAACTACTCAACACCCCTATAATAAACTTCGCGTAACTAAAACTCTTAAACTTGATTAAAAGTTCCGTTTAAAGCCTTTGAACATGTATTCAGAACCTTTGAACGGGTATTCAGAGCTTTTGAACGTATGTACAAAAGCTTTGGATAGAGATTTATCTGTGGTTTAACGATTTTAGTTGACCACTTTACGCTTTATTGATAATACGAGTTGACTTAGTTATTACTTATTTATAATTCACGTTGTCTCACATTATTAACGTAACAACTCAGGACAATATGAAAGTTAGGTATATACAAAAAAATACATGCAGTTAAGACAAAAGCTTGACTGCATGTATTTTTTCTTTATTTTTAGTTTATTTTATTTTATTCTTCTCTATAGTTGATAATCAGTATTGAGGGTAATTAGAATTAAGGACGTATTAAGGAAAATCAGTATTCATGAAAAATAGTATTAAGGACAATCTGTTTCAAGTAGAATATTCTCAAACTCTTGGCGTAGCTGTGTCTTATCCTCTATGGTTTCGCGTAGGAGTTTGAGTTCACGCTCATTGGGCGAGTTGGGAATCCATAGTTTGATGTAGCCATGTACCGAGTATTTCTCGTCCATGTGGTTTGCAAAGAGTTCCCACAATTGCTCCTTGTCCACGTTGGGGTTGTTCTCTTTGGCATATAGAATAGCACGTCTGAATATTTCGTGCGCCTCGATGTCACGGTCGGCTTCGGCAACAATCTTTCCGTAAATGCTTCTTGGCTGTCGACTTGATGAAGCTCTATGGTCTTCCACCGCTTCCTTCATGATGGCTATTTGTTCTTTAGAGAACCATCGTTTCAGGCGGTTGTCTGCCATAAGGATTTTTCCACCAGTGATATGATGAATTGCCCTTGGGCCGCTCATCCCCAAGTCATGATATGCTGCGATGACGTACACCATGTCAATGTCGGCGCCTGTGATGTGTGCCAGTTTGAGTGCGTTTTTGATAACTCTGTTGACATGCCTCAGCCCATGACTTTCACCGAAAGCCGTATAACGAGGTAGTATTTGTGTTTCCACAAATTGCATGATATCTAAGCTTACCTGCTGTTTCATAACATCGTCTCCTATTGTTTTAGGAAAGTGATTTATATAGTGTTGAATAAGGTCGTGAAGAAAACGATTTGTCCAAAGATAAAAATATTGCGAGCAGTAGCACCCAATACTCTGTTGAGCATTTCTCCTTTACGGATGTATTTCATCTGTATATAAGTGCTTTGGTGCAAGATGGCATAGAGCGCATAGAGGGGTAGGCTGTACGTCTCTGTACCCACGATAAAGGTGTCGATAATTCCCATAATCATCATGATGACAATGGGTACATATCCCAAAAGTAGATAGAGCAATAATGCCTGTTCCTCGCCCCATCTTTCGATGATTCTCACGATAGTGGTCCGTTTGCCAGCCTTTTTGTCGTTATCACGATCTCTGAAGTTGTTGACAACTAACAATGTGTCAATCACCAAGCCACAGGCTATAGAAGCTACCAAAACATTCACGGTTACATGTTTATATCCTTCTGGCATGATGAGATAGTAAGTGCAGCATACAGGCACAATGCCAAAGAATAGGAGCACGAGTACATCGCCCATGCCGTAGTAGCTGAAGGTCGTAGTGTATAAGAAACTAAAGAGTACGCAGGCTGCGCCCACCAGTATCATTGCTATGCCACCATAGATGATGAGTGGCAAACCGATGATGCATGCCATGATGGTTGTTATGGCGATGCCTATCTTCATGGCTCTCTCCGTAATCCACCCTTCAGCACAAGCTCTTTTAGGTCCGAGTCTTGTCTCGTCATCATTGCCCCTCTTAAAGTCAAAATAATCATTGATGAAGTTGGAGTCTATCTGCATCACCCAGGCAAAGAGCACGCATAGTAATGTGGGTACAACCAAGATATGAAAGGAAGTATTTTCGTTCATCTTTGCCAACAGGATACAGTCGCGAAGTGCGAATCCAATAGCAATCAATACTGGTACCAACGCGGCAGCCAATGTCTTGGGGCGCGCCGCTAACACCCATGCTTTTATAGAATTTGTCTTTACCATAAGTTCTCTTTAAGTTACCCTTTAAGTCCTTCATTTACGATGGAAAACGAAAGGTCGGCAATATTAATTAAAGAAATTCCAGCTCACACCGAATCGGAAGATACTTCCGTTGAGAGGATAGTGAGGCACGAGGAAGTAGTTCTTGTCGCCAGAACCTTTGTTCACGTGTGTCATCATGACGAAGAATCTCGTGTGCTTGATATGTACGTTAGCGTAGACGTTGACAATGGGGTAGTTGCCCACCTTGACATTATTCTCGCCATTGCCTTGCACCGTAAACTGGCTCAGAGCTGGCGAGTAGTCAGGAGCTTCATAGCTGGTGAAGTATCTGGCGTCGGCTCCCAATTCCACATTGAGTACCTTCACCACTGGGAACTTGAGATATAAGTTGCTATATACGTTGAGCGCAGGTACGGGAATCACGTCAGTCTTGCTCGAATGCTGATAGGTTATCACATTTTCCCAGTTGAAGATGCCCCACTTAAAATCCTGGAACAACTGCGCTGTCAGTAGATTCACAGGACTGCTCGACTGCATAGGCGTCACTGTCACACCAGTGCGTGCTGCCTGGTTGTTGTCTGTTATCGAATAGCTCTGCGAGAGGTAAGTATAGTTCTTTATTTCGTCGACAGCTACACGCAGCATGGTGCGAGTCTTGTCAAACTTCAGTGTACCCATCAGTCGGGTGTGAATGGTCTTATCCAGGTTGTTTTCCCACCAGAAGTGTCTGCCGTGGTAGTTACGCAAGTAGAATGACGGATTCTCACGATGGAAGAAAGCACTACCGATAACCGACAATGTGTCACCGAGGAAGGGAATATTGACATCCACATCACCATCGATGGCCAATGTTCCAGCGTCTTCGCCAGCTACGCCTATCTCTGCCACAGCATTGTAGTGCAGCAATTTACCTTGCTTCTTGCTCAGCTGTCCGCCCACACTCAGCGTGTGTTCGTTATACTTCATCATGCCTCCTTCTGTGTTGGGTAATTCAAAGTGACGCAAGTCATAACTTACAAAGGCTTTCAGACCAGCCTTGGCCCACTTGCTGAAACCCTCGAGGGTGGCGATGGCGAAGGTGTTCTTCATTTCCCAGTGCTTGGTGTTGTCGTAGATGGAGTCGCCCTCATACTTACCTGCCGTGTAATACTCGTTGAGATAATAGTCGGCAGGCGTTTGATAAGCGATATAAGTACGGCTGTAGTTGTCAAACTTCAGCGTGTGTATAAAGCTTGTTACAGGCACGTATTCGTTCTTCATCCAAGCCGAGTCGGCAGCAGCCTTTTTCTCCTGTGCCATGATGCTGTCTGCCTCGCTCTTGCCGTTCACGGCGATGCGCTCGTTCTTCTTTGTGTCATCCTTAACGGTAGCTGGCTCATCACCCGCAATCTTAGCATCATCAGGGCGTCCGGCATACTTAGGTGTTTTGCCAAAAGCCTTCTCGTCAAACTTCTTACCCTCTTCACGCGCCTTCTTCTTTGCTTCTTCTAAGGCATCCTCTTCCTCGTTGTCGGCCTTAGATGCCATAGCAAACTTCTTAGCCTTGATTTCCTCATCAGTCATTTTCACTCTGCGGTTGAATCCTAAGCTGTAGCGATGATTGAAGAACACATGAATGCTATTGTTTCTGTTCCAGTTCTGTCGCAGCACTGTAGGTATTTCGTTCTCAGCGAAAGTCTCCTCAAAGAGTTCTGGGTGCTTGATATAGTCGTCGTTGGTGATACCACCATTCTCTGCAGCCTTCTGATGCAGGGTGGAGAGCAAGAGATGCGCTTGGTAACGATCTCCCAAGTAAGAGCCCCACATGGTGTACTTGAAGTGCGATGTGCTCTGGTTGTCGTAGTAGCCACGTCCATACTTATAGTCGAATCTGAATCCCAAGCCCAGTCTTTTGCCAGCATTGACAGCAAACATAGCCTTGAAGTCATCCTCGCCATTCGTGCGGTTTCCGCAGCTGTTGAGCGTTACGTTGGTGATAGGTGAATATGTATTGGTGAAATGAAAATCGCTTACAGGATTAGCGATGCAGTCGAAAGGCTGAGCGAAGATAAACTGTCCGTCGCTCAGTCTTCTGTCGATGAAAATACGGTTGATGCGAGGCGACCCCAAGTTGCCTAAAGAGTTGTATTCACCTCTCAGACCTGATGTGAAGGGTGTGTTCATATACATGTGTTGCATGGTGTCTACCTTTGCTTCCATTCTGTCACCAAATCGTTCGTCAATGGTCCATACCTTCAGCCCCTTAGGTATCTCCTTATCCGACCCCAAAGAATCGGTTCTTACATTCCTGTTGTTGACAGGGGCGAACATATTATCCTCGTTATTGCTAAAATCGTTTTGTGCCACGACCGGCAAAGTCGCAGCACAAAACATAGATATTGTAAGAATTGCTTTTCTTTTCTTCATTATTTTCTGAATAGTCGAATACATACTTCGGCGATTTTCAATACCACGCCCACTAACAATACGATGTAGGCAGGTGTATGACTCTCAATGGTGTACCACAGCAGGATGCCTACAATCACCAACAGCATAAACACCATGTTGAGCACATTGCGCAATCTCAGGTGTGTTGGGTCGCTATAGTCCAGTCTGCGATAGTGGTGTCGAGGTCTCACAGCGTAGCTTGTAGGCTGCTGTGCCTCTTCTGTAGCCTGGTTTGCTGGGTCGTTAGTTGCTATTTTGTTTTCTTCTGTCATACTATATACTTTTATTTAATCAGCGCTACTATCTCGTTGAATATTTGGTCTTTCCTGTCGATGGTCTTCTTGCGGAATTTACCAAAGATACGTGCCAAGTCATTCTTCTTCTTGGTGAGCGCCACCTTGTCGGTAATCACCTCTTCGGCGGGCAACTTAAATCCCGTTTGCCTTCCTTCTTCATAGGTGTAGTTGATGTGGTTAATCGTCATCTTTATCTTTCCGTCCGAGATGTTAGCAATCAAGTTGTACTTACATTCCGTTCTGTCGAGCGAGATAAACGAACTATTAAACACGAGCCATTCGTCCATGAGATTGGCGATGATGTGTTCGTCTTTGTTGACAAGAGCAATACGGCTCTCGATGGCTTCCTTGTCCTGTGTCAAACCGCTCATATAGTCGAATAGTAATTCGTACAACTGCTCGGCGCTCTTTCCTGGAGCTTCCATCTCAGCCTCAAACACCACCTTACCGTTCTCGTCGGTCGTGACGGCTCCTTCCAGATATTTAGGGTCTTCTTTCAGCTTTAAGCCTGCAGCAGTAGTAGCAGGTTTAGTCTCCTCTGTCTTCTTCACGGCAGTAGGAATCACCCATCCAGAAGTTTTGCTTGCTGGTTTCTCCGTATTCTTTGTTGCTGTGGAAGTGGCTGGGGTCTGCTTGGTGGTAGGCATTGCTGTAGCTTCACCATTAGCTATAGCGTTCAGTCGAGCTGCCTCTGCTTTAAGTCGGGCAGCTTCTGCCTCTGCTTCCTTTATCTGCTGCTGTATTTTCTCAGCCTGAGCTTTTGCTTCTGCAGCCTGCTTCTTAGCTGCCTCTTCTGCAGCTTTCTTCTTAGCTTCCTCTGCAGCCTTCTTGGCCTCTTCTACGGCTTTTTTTGCTTCTTCGAGTTGTTTTTGTGCTTGCTCCAACTGTTGCTGTGGAGTAAGTACGCTCTGCGCATTACCATAAGTTAACGGCAAAAATAAGAGTATAGAAATGAATATTTTTTTCATGAGAATCCCACTTAGGTTTGGCGGAAGATGAGGGATTCAAACCCCCGATACCCAGAAAAGGGTATACCGGATTTCGAGTCCAGCGCATTCGGTCACTCTGCCAATCTTCCTTATCTAAAAAATACATTTGCAAAAGTAACATTTTTTTCTTAACCAACAAAATAAATGAACTTTTTTAACACTCATGGAAGTAGTCGTTATTACTCAGCACCCATATTGTCATGAGTTTTTACGTTAATGTGAGTCAACGTGTATTATTAATGTCTGTATAAAAAAAGAATGTTTTTTCTCCCTTAATTCCGCAACACTTTGATTTAACTTTATTTATAAGTTCCTGAGCAACAAAAAGTTGCTCAGGATTTTGCCATGTCAGATTTTTCACTTATCTTAGTGTTGCAAATCAAAACAAGCGTAAATCGTAACAAGACATG
>USOQ01000046.1 GCA_900556395.1 Candidatus Segatella caccae
CAACACTTTATTCCTAACATATGGTGTTACCAACCGGAAAAATCCGCTGACCCTTTATTGAGTGAGGATTTTCTTTTTTAGAGTATTAACATTCCTAAGCAGCCGAAGGTCAACATCAGCAGGATGGGGTTGGCTTTCTTGAAAGTAGTGAGGTAAAAAGCCAATACGAATATAGCCACACTGATTCCAAAGAGATTGGCGTCGTCTTGCGGTGAACCGAAATTTTCTTTGTTCATCAGCAAGAGAGCTGCTGCTGCAATGAGCCCTATGATAGCTGGGCGCAATCCTGCAAAGATATTTTTCACTATAGGTGAGTCTTTGTGTGTCATCAGGTAGCGACTGATGAGAATCATTATGAAGAAGG
The DNA here is from genome assembly GCA_900556395.1 of Candidatus Segatella caccae. Lineage (GTDB taxonomy): Bacteria > Bacteroidota > Bacteroidia > Bacteroidales > Bacteroidaceae > Prevotella > Prevotella caccae. Next base: position 365 of record USOQ01000046.1, read on the forward strand.
GGAGCCACATGATAGATAAGGATGCGAGTGCAGCTCCCAGAATGGCAGCCCATTCAGGATAACCTGCGTGCAATGTGGAAGTATATCCCACATAAGTAGCACAGTTGATACCAATAGGTCCTGGTGTTGACTGGCTGATGGCTACGATATCTGTAAACTCTGCGTTGCTGAGCCATTGATTTTTGACTACAATCTCGTTATGGATAAGAGAGAGCATCGCATATCCACCTCCAAAATTAAAGGTTCCTATTTTCGTAAATATGAGGAATAACTTCAGAAATATCATAATTCGTTTTTTTATTTTTTACCTTTTTACCTTTTTACTTTTTTACCTTTCCATACATCCATCCCAACAAGCCTGCAGCAATAATGATATAGATGGGCGAAACATTTAAGCAATATATCAACGTGCAACAAACGATAGGAATCCAAGCATTGTAGCAGTTGATTTTAGCAGTTTTTGCCATTTTGAAGCAAGGTGCAGCAATGAGAGCAACAACGGCAGGTCTTACCCCAGCAAAGAACTTCTCTACCCAATAATTATCTTTGAATTGTCTGAAGAACATAGCGATGACAACGATGGCAATGATGGAAGGAAGTGCAATGCCTATGGCGCCTACAATACCACCCCAGATACCTCTCAGTTTATAACCGATGTGGCTTGCCATATCTATGGCAAAAATACCAGGTGTAGCTTGAGCCACAACCATGATATCCATGAACTCCTGTTTATCCATCCATTTGTTGCGGTCGACGAATTCTCTTTCCATGATAGGAATCATGGCGTAGCCTCCCCCTAAAGTGAAGGCACCGATCTTATTGCATGTAACAAAAAAACTGAATAGCATCTCTCTTTATTTGATTAAACTGGCTGCAAAATTACACATATTTTGTTAAATATCTCTCGCTGTAGAAGATAATTTTTCCTTTTTATGGTTCTAATTCAATTATATTCGTTATCTTTGCATTTATATAAATAACCAAAAAATGCTTGTGCTGGAAGTAGAACTCCTATTTCCAAGACAGGTAAAAAAGAAAACTACTATTACCATTATGAACTTGAAAGTACGCTTAGCGTTATTAAACTTCCTTGAATTTGCAGTATGGGGAGCTTACCTGACATCTATGGGCACTTACCTGGGAAACATTGGCATGGCATCTCAGATAGGATGGTTTTATGCTATCCAGGGTGTTGTTTCTATCTTTATGCCCGCTCTGATGGGAATTGTTGCCGATCGCTGGGTGCCGGCACAGAGACTGTTAGGTTTCTGTCATCTCATGGCAGCTCTCTTTATGTTTGGTGCTGCCTATATGGGCATGACGGGCAATATCGGTATGGTATTTTGGGTTTATACGCTTAGTGTAGCCTTCTATATGCCAACGTTAGCTTTAACCAATTCCGTGGCTTACAATGCTCTCACTCTTGCAGGTATGGACACTGTCAAGGATTTCCCACCTATCCGCGTGTTTGGTACAGTGGGTTTCATTTGCATGATGTGGTTTGTAGATTTGATGGGCTTTCAGCCCAACCAAAATCAGTTTATTGCTTCTGGCGTTGTAAGTTGCATCTTGTTCCTATATACCTTTACTTTGCCAGCATGTCCTGTAAGTGCTAAGGGTGAGACTAAGAGTTTTGTCGATGCTTTTGGATTGCGTGCTTTCTCGTTATTTAAGGAGAAACGCATGGCCATCTTCTTTATTTTCTCCATGCTGTTGGGTGTGAGTTTGCAGATTACCAATGGATTTGCTAATCCTTTTATTACCTCGTTTGGAGCAGATCCCCAATATGCCGGTACTTTTGGTGTCAATCATGCCAATATCTTGATTTCTCTTTCGCAAATCAGTGAGACCTGTTGCATTCTTTTGATACCTTTCTTTATGAATCGTTATGGCATCAAAAATGTGATGCTGATAGCCATGTTTGCATGGGTATTGCGTTTCGGCCTCTTTGGTGTTGGCAATCCTGGTAGTGGTGTGTGGATGTTTGTGTTGTCTATGTTGGTATACGGTGTGGCCTTTGACTTTTTCAATGTTTCGGGTTCTCTGTTTGTCGACAAGACTACCGATCCGACTATCCGTTCCAGTGCTCAAGGACTTTTCATGCTGATGACCAATGGTATCGGTGCAACGGTTGGTACTCTGTCGGCACAGGCCGTTGTCAATAGCTATACTGATGCAAATGGTGTGACACAATGGGCTCCATGTTGGCTCATCTTTGCTGGCTATGCCTTGTTGGTGGCAGTTTCTTTTGCTATCATCTTCAGACCTAAGAAGACTCAGCCATAATCGTGAAGATGGTTGGGAGAATAAGTAGAAAAGTAAAATGAGTTACGTAAAATTAAAAGTAAAAGGATTGTCCCAGATATTAGGTTCTGATAACTTAATGCTGGTGATGCTTGTTGATGAGGCTGAGAAGCGTCAGCTGGTGGTGCCCTGTGACCACCAGCAAGCTTATCAGTTGCGATTACGTATGGAACATCATCAGGTGGTAAATACGAAGCATTTGCTGCCTGAAATATTAATAGATTTGCTCCCTCCTTCGATAAAAAGCAAGTTGCGTGTGGAGATATTTGGATTGCAGGAAGGTAAGTACTTATCTTGTCTGCATGACATGGAGACCGATGAGAAGAAAGAGATACGCTGTACAGATGGTATCTTGTTTTCGATCATCAATAAGATTCCAATTTATATTGATGCCGACTTGATGGGCAAGCAGTCTGCTGAATATCATGCAGGCTATGTGCAAATGCCTGTCCCCGTAAATGTTATCACCGATAAGATGCTCGAGGATTCTTTGCGTAAAGCCATAGACAATGAAAATTATGAGTTGGCTTCCAACTTGCGTGACGAATTAAAAAAGCGACATCCTGATACGGATAAACCAGACAACAAACTAAAAACTGATTTATGAAAGAAACGAGATTTTTTTATGTTCCCGATGCTGCAACAGAGAACGAAATGCCTATGGAGGAGGCGCTTCATGCTCTGAGAGTGTTGCGTATCAAGAGTGGTGATGAGATATTTCTGATGGACGGTGTTGGCAACTTCTATCGTGCAGAGGTGACGTTGGCTGCCACCAAGCGTTGCATGTACGAAGTGAAGGAGGTGAAGCCTCAGCAACCCGCCTGGAGAGGACATGTTCACTTAGCCATAGCACCTACCAAGGTCATGGATCGTATAGAATGGATGGCCGAGAAAGCCACTGAGATTGGGTTTAATGAACTCTCATTTCTCAATAGTAAATTCTCCGAGCGAAAGGTTATGCGAACTGTGAGACTTGACAAGATTATAGTCTCTGCTGTCAAGCAGAGTCATAAGGCATGGAAACCTATTGTTAATCAGATGGTCAGTTTCAGTGAATTTATCAATACTCCTCGCCAGGGCAAGAAGTTTATTTGTCATTGCTATGAGGAAATAGAGAAGAAAGACCTTTTCACCGAACTGATGGCACCTTGCACCGATGAGGATGCTGATATAACCGTTCTTATAGGTCCTGAGGGTGACTTCTCTATCGATGAGGTACGTCAGGCAATGAAAGCTGGCTACGAGTCAGTGACATTAGGAACCAGTAGGTTGCGCACAGAGACAGCGGGTTTGATGGCGATAGCGATGTCCAACTTAGCCCGCCGTCTATAGAATTATAGAAAGATATAGAAGAGTAAAAAGATTATGAATAGAATGAAAAAAACGAGGTTTTTCATCATCGCATCCTTGATGATCGTGCTGATGTCTGCCTGTTCGGATAACGACTACCTGAATGCCATACCATCCAAGAGTACTGCCGTCATCTCTATAGATATGAGCAGGCTCAATGGTCAGGAGCAGGAACAGAATCAGGAACACATCCTGAAAACGATGCTGCATGTTGACGATGTATCAAAATGTGGCTTAGATGTGAAAGAGAAAGTGTATCTTTTTGAGACCATTGATGGCAACTTAGGACTTTGTGCCAAGGTTGCCGATGAAGGCGATGTCAGTAATTGGCTCTCAGAATTATCCCAACAACGTATTTGTTCCACTGTCACGGAGCGTAAGGGTTTTCATTTTGCGGTATTGAAGGATTCCTGGTTAGTGGGTTTTTCATCTAAAGCCTTGCTCGTTATGGGACCTGTTGTAGCAGAAGCTCAAGCCGAAATGCAGCGTCAGATGGTTAGATATCTTAACGCTGATGAGGATGCAGGCATCAAGTCGTCTAAACTCTTTGCCCAGCTTGATAGTATCGATTCGCCCATGGCGATGGTGGCGCAGGCTGTGGCTTTTCCAGAGAAGTTTGTTGCTCCTTTTACCCTTGGAGCGCCTAAGGATGCTGATGCTTCGCAGATTGTTATTGCTGCAGGTATGGATGTGGAGGATGGTGTGCTGAAGATAGCAGGTCGTACCTTCTCTTTCAATCCATCCATCAACCAGGCTTTAGTGAAGTCGCAGCAGGTTTTTCGTCCCATCCAGGGCGACTATGTGCAGAGTATGCCCGATGATGCTATGGCTGGTATCTTCATGAATGTGGCTGGTAGTCGTTTCTTGCCTTTGGTGCAGAGTAACCAAGGTCTACAAACCCTCTTGATGGGTATCAATGCCTCCATAGATATGGATAATATCTTGCGCAGTGTGGATGGTGATATGTCTATCGTGTTGCCTACATTAGGAGCTGATCATATGCAGATGATGATGGCTGCTCGATTAAGTCATGCCAAGTGGCTATCGGATGTGGATTACTGGAAACAGTCGTGTCCTAAGGGTAGCACCATAGGTAATTGGAAGTCGAATGCCTTTTGTTATTCAAGTGGTAAAACCTGTTTTTATTTTGGTGTTACTGATGATAAACAATTCTTCAGTGGTAATGACGAAGTGTCAGCCGAAAGTTCTATTAGACCATCCAGCCATCCCATTAGTAAGCGTGTTCAGAATATGATTCGTGGAGAGAAAATGGTTATGGTAATCAATCTCGAGAAGTCGGGTGGTGGTGGCTCAGCTATGCAAGCCGTCACTGGTCTTTTATCTCCCTTGTTTGGGCAACTAACAGCGGTTGTTTATACATTGAAATAAGATAAGAAAGGATTATAGTTGTCCTTTTTTGTAACATATCAACTGGAACAAGTAATCATATTATATATAAAAAAAAAGTGAATACAATCAACTTTCGTTCCGTAATGCCCCAAGTTTTTGCACAGCGCAATGACCTACATTCGGAAGTATGGAGTCAGGATGTCTCTTTCGAAAAGGGACATCTTTATCTTGTAGAGGCCGATAGCGGAAAGGGTAAAAGTACCTTTTGCAGTTATGTACTTGGCTATCGTCATGATTATAGTGGCAACATCATGTTTGACGAAGATGATATTGCATCGTACAAAGTGGGCGACTGGGTGGAGATACGCAAGCGCCACATCAGTCATCTTTTTCAGGAGTTGCGCTTATTTCCTGAGTTGACAGCTATAGAAAATGTAGAAATCAAGAATAAGCTGACGGGAGCTAAAAGCCGCAGTCAGATACTCGAATGGTTTGACAGATTGGGAATTGCCGATAAGGTGGATGCCAAGATAGGCCGCATGTCGTTTGGTCAGCAGCAGAGAGTGGCCATGATTCGTTCTCTATGCCAACCATTTGATTTCATCCTTGCCGACGAACCGATAAGTCATCTTGATGATCATAATTCTCGCATCATGGGTGAAATCATGATGGAGGAGGCTCATGCTCAGGGGGCAGGCGTTATAGTCACCAGTATAGGTAAGCACATGGACTTGCCTTACGAAAAGAGATGGCTGTTATAGAGGATTCAGTATCCATAACACTTTATACAGAATATTTATATAGAGATAGAAAGTAATGGAACTCGTTTGGAAATTATTACGTCAACATATCAGCATACCGCAGTTTGCGGGCTTCGCTTTTGCCAACCTCTTGGGTATGCTTATCGTACTTTTTGGCTTTCAGTTTTATCATGATGTGTTGCCTGTCTTCACTCAGCAAGACAGTTTTATGAAAGCCGACTATCTGATTATGAGTAAAAAGATAGGTGTGGGTAGTACTATCAGTGGTCGTACACATACTTTTTCAGGTAGTGAAATAGATGACATCTCCTCGCAAAAATTTGTCACAAAGATAGGTAAGTTTACCTCCACAGAATACAAGGTGGATGCCTCTATGGGAGTCAATGGAGTGAATATTCTCAATAGTGAACTCTTCTTTGAGAGTGTGCCAGATGGCTTTGTAGATGTCTCCCTGAAGGATTGGAAGTATGAGGAAGGAAGCAAGGAGGTACCCATCATCCTCCCGCGTACCTATATTAATATGTATAACTTCGGTTTTGCTCAGAGTCATTCACTACCCAAGATTAGCGACGGATTGATGGGAATGATAGATTTTCAGATATTCATACAGGCAGGTGGAAAGAAAGAGCAGTTCAAAGGCAAGGTTATTGGATTCTCCTCACGGTTGAATACCATCCTCGTTCCTCAGGCGTTTATGGACTGGAGTAATCGTGAGTTTGCTCCTAATGATCATAGTGACCCCACCCGCCTTATTGTGGAAGTGGGCAATCCTGCAGACGAAAACATTTCTAAGTATCTCGAAGATAATGGTTATGAGGTGGAGACTGATAAGTTGGACGCAGAGAAAACAACCTATTTCCTGAAGATGATCGTATCGATGGTGATGGTGATAGGCCTCGTTATCTCCATGCTCAGTTTCTATATTCTGATGCTCAGCATATATCTTTTGGTACAAAAGAACTCTTCTAAACTGGAGAATTTATTGCTTATAGGATATAGTCCAGGTAGGGTGGCTATGCCTTACTTCTTGCTCACCATGGTGCTCAATGTTGCAGTACTCATCGTGGCTTGGTGTTTTCTCTTCTTTATGCGTGATGTCTATATGGAGTTTATAGAGGCATTATATCCTCATTTAGAGGAAGGAACGATGATGCCTGCCATCTTATTAGGAATGGTTTTATTCCTGCTGGTAACAGCACTCAATATAGTAGCCATACGGCGAAAGGTCATGCGAATTTGGTATCGTAAAGACTAAAAAAATATAAGAAATCCACACTAATTGCGTAGTGTGGATTTTTTTTGCATAAAAACTCTTTTTTTCATGTCGCTGTAACATTTATATCAAAAATTTTGTTTAAATTTGCAGCATAATATAAAATAGGGAGCTATTGCTTCTTCATTATTAACTAAATTTCATTTTTAGTATGCAGAAAAGATTGCATTTGCTTATCGCCATGCTGGTGCTCGTAGTTTCGGTGGCTATGGCACAGGTAACCACCTCTGGTATCAGTGGTAAGGTGACATCGCAAGGCGAGGAAGTCATCGGTGCTACGGTGACAGCAACCCACCAGCCATCAGGTACTGTTTATCGTGCAGTGACCAACAAGGATGGTCGTTTCTCAATCCAGGGTATGCGTCCTGGAGGTCCTTACAAAGTAGAGGTGTCTTACATTGGCTATCAGCCTAAGACGTTCAAGGATGTTTCCTTGAACTTGGGTGAGAGCCAGAACCTTTCTTGTACACTTCAGGAGGATGCACGCGAGTTGCAGGAAGTTGTGGTTTCGGGCAAGGCTGGCCTTAATGGTACTAAGACTGGTGCTGCTCAGAGTATCAATGCGCAGCAGATTGCTGAAATGCCAAGTATCAGCCACAGTATCGCTGATATTGCCCGTATGAATGCGCAGGTGTCTACCAATGGTCAGTCTGGTGCCATGTCTTTTGCCGGTACCAACAACCGTTACAACTCATTCCAGATTGATGGTGTGATGAACAACGACGTGTTCGGCTTGACTGCCAATGGTAGCAATGGCGGACAGGCTGGAACTCAGCCTGTATCTATGGAGACTATCGATCAGATTCAGATCAATGTGGCTCCTTTTGATGTTCGTCAGGGTGGTTTCACTGGTGGTGCCATCAATGCGATTACCAAGAGCGGTACGAATGTGTTCCACGGAAGTGCTTATTTTGATGGAAACAACGAGAAGTTGGTAGGTCGTCACTACAAGATGCAGGACGGCACCATGTCTAATCCTTATGATAAGGAGAAGGAGACACGCTTCGGCTTCACCTTGGGTGGTCCAATCATCAAGAATAAGTTGTTCTTCTTTGCCAACTACGAGAATACCGAAAAGTCTTATCCTACTCAGTATACTTTCGGTAGCGAGGGTGCTAAGTTTGATTCCGACCTTGCACAGCAGATTCTTGATGCTTACAAGGAGTGGGGTAGAACACACGACAATTATGAGTATCAGAGCACTTGGGCAAACAAGGACAAGTCTATCAAGAGCCAGAAGGGTGGTTTGAAACTCGACTGGAACATCAACGACTTCAACAAGTTCTCAATCCGCTGGAGTTATGTTGACGCCAAGCAGTTGTTGGGCTTGGGTGGTATGGCATCATTGAATACTGCCGACCATCTCTATGAGTTCACCTCTAAGACTCATTCATTCGCAGCAGAGTTGCAGAGCCGTCTTTCTCCATACACAAGCAATGAGGCCCGTCTGTCATACGTTCGTGTTCGCGACAGCCGTAGCTCAGGTGCAGCAGCTCCTTCTGTAACCATCTATAATGTAGGCAATGGTACTGTGAATATCGGTAACGAATACTCTTCTATGGCCAACAGCCTTGATCAGGACATCTTTACCATCGAAGACAACTTCACATGGTATCGAGGCAACCATACCTTTACTTTTGGTACTCACAACGAGTTCTACAAGTTTGAGAATCTCTTCATTCAGAATCTCTATGGTTGCTATTACTTCGATTCTCCTGCTGACTTCTTCAACTATACCGCAACTTCTAACGGTAAGTTGATCAAGAATTTCTACTATACCACAGCTAATAAGGATGTGACAGGCAGTTCTCTTTGGGCACCATCATTTGGTGCAGGTCAGTTGGGCTTCTATGTACAGGACAAGTGGGATGCTACCAATAACTTCCAACTCACCTATGGTCTTCGTATGGAGATACCTTTGTTCTTTGATACTCCTACAGAGAATGTTCAGTTCAATGAGTGGGCAGCAGCTGCAGGTTATGGCTATCGTACCGACCAGAAGCTTTCAAGCACTCCTATGTGGAGTCCACGTGTAGGTTTCCGTTGGGATATCAAGAACGACCGTAAGTACATTCTTCGTGGAGGTATCGGTATGTTTACTGGTCGTATTCCTTTCGTATGGTTGAGCAACAGCTTCACCAACACTGGTGTGCAGTTCTCTTCTTACTCAGTAAAGAACAATGCCAATGTGGCTCTCATCGTCGATCCTAACAAGCAGAATCAGAATGCAGAGCGTCTGAACGCCTCAGGCAGCCAGTTGGTCAATGTCTTCGACAAGAACTTCAAGTTTGCTCAGAATCTGCGAATCAACTTAGGTTTCGACTTCCAGGCTTTGGGTATCGACTGGACAGCTGAGGCTATCTTCAGCAAGAACTTGAATGATATCTATTATCAGAATATCGCTTACGAGGCAACAGGACAGACCCTGGGTCAGGTTTCTGACATGCCATGGGAGAGCCGTCCTATGTATCATAAGGTGGCATCTGCCGGCAAGTTCAGCAACATCTATGCTATGCGTAATACCGATAAGGGCTATTCTTATAACCTGTCTTTGTCTGCTACCAAGCATTTCGACTTCGGTCTCGACCTGAATGCTTCTTACACCTTCACCAAGGCGAAGGCTATTAGCAGCTCTATCTCTTCTGTGGCTCAGAGCAACTGGCGCAACAACCATTCATATCGTTTCAGTAACGATCCTGAGATGGCAAACAGCGCTTTCAATGTGCCTCACCTTGTTAAGGCTTCTGCTTTCTATCACCTCAACTGGGGCCCCGGCAAGCTCTTCACTACAACTGTTGGTTTGATTTATCAGGGTCAGAGTGGTGCTCCTTACTCACTCTATTATAATGGTGATGTCAATGGCGACGGTGCAAGCAATGACTTGATTTTCATCCCTACAGATGCTCAGATTGACAAGATGCCGTTCTCGGATGTGATGAAGGCTGACAACAAGACTGTGAAGTACACTGTTGACGAGCAGCGTACCAACTTGAAGAAGTGGCTGGCAAGCACTCCTTATTTGAAAGATCACCGTGGTGAGTACTATAAGCGTTATGCAGATAATTTGCCTTTCGAGGGTCATTTTGATTTCCACTTCGGTCAGAAGTTTGGCATCAAGGTAGGCAAGCAGATTCATGCGCTTGAGGTAACTATGGATATTCTTAACGTTGCCAACCTGCTCAACAATAAGTGGGGACATACTTATGGCAGCAGCTATAACAGCGAGTTGGTTTCTCCTATTACTTACAAGGATAATGGTACTTACCAGTTCGATAACGATTCTACCAAGCCTATCAAGTACTATAGCGACTACTACAGCCGCTGGCGTGGTCAGGTAGGTGTGAAGTACACTTTCTAATTGATAAAGTAGAAAACATCATAAAAACAAAAAAGGATACATCCAGACTGGATGTATCCTTTTTCTGTTTTATGGGTTTCGTGCTGAGTTCTTTCTTGTTTGTCGGCTTTGTCATGCCCGTTGGTTTTTCTTCTTTCTCTTTCTTGTTGCAGTTTATTTCACATGCCTAAAGAGGTCTTGCTTAGGCATATTGTCCATATACTTCTTGCGAAGCTTTTCGAAGAAAGCCATTGTGTCGTTGGAGAATCCATGTCCCTTCCATGTAGAAGTATTGGTGATGAGTATCCAGCATTGTCCATCTTTGTATTTCAAGATGATAGCCGAGGTACCTGCAAGTGAACCCGTGCGAATCCATGGACGATTGCTCTTGGGGGTGTAGTTCCATCCGATGGAATACTGATGGTCGGGTTGTTCCTGAGTCATGAAAGCGATGCTCTTCTTACTGAGGATGTCCTTTACATGAGGCATACCATCAATACTTGCGATGAGGCGACTAAGCTCCGCAGCAGAACCACACCAAGCACCAGCACCCGATAGACGAGGAATGTCAGTATCGCCATAGCATTTCTCTACCTGTCTTCCACTATTGTTATATTCATATACAGGGATGCTGCCTTGGTGCATGTAGTACTTCGTCTCGTTGGGTCGGCGGTCTTTGTAGTAGGTTCCTGCTATGTGCATGTCGTAGCAACCTGCAGGGTTGAGTACATATTTCTGCATATAGTCCTCATATCTCATACCACTCTTCTTCTCGATAATCATTGACAGAAGGATATATCCTAAGTTGGAGTAGCATTTGCCTTGTCCTGGTGTGTATCCTAAATGCCGTTTCAAGAGAATCTTGAGTAGGGTAGGATGATCGGGAGGTGTGGTGAGACGGTTTTGCATCATGATATAGCGGGTGGAAGAAATCGGGTCGCCAGCATAGTTGGTAAATCCAGCCTGATGGCGCAACAGTTGTTCTACCGTTATATCGTAATACCGCTTGTCCTTGATACTATTATTATATAAGGTGTCTCGCAGAATTCCCTTGGGTCCGAAAACCTTGTCGTTCATTCTCAACTTCTTGGCTTCACAGAGCTTCATGATACCCACGGCAGTGATGAGCTTAGATACCGAGGCGTATCGCATCACCATGGATGGTTGCATCATGATGCCTTTCTCCTTGTCTGCCCATCCGAAACCTCGTGCATACAGCAGAGAGTCGTTGCGGGTGATGACCAGTTGGGCACCATTGATTTCCCATCTCTTCAGGTATCGCTCCACGAGTGAATCCATTTCGTGGTAGGCTTTGCCTTCAGAGAGAGAGTTGTTGAGTGAGTCATTGAGGTGAGCCTTGGGGAGCGTATCGGCAACCGATGCTTTGTTGTCAGAACAACTTGTTACGCAACGTCGTGTCAGCAGAGAGATGCCGATAGCCATGACTAAGCAAATAGTAAATATGCGTTTCTTTCTGAGTCTTCTTTTTCTTTTCATTATCTTATAGCTTCACACTCTTGTTGACGAGATAGCTGTCGAGGATGACCATGGCTGCCATGGCTTCCACCACAGGAACGGCTCTTGGCAGAACACATGGATCGTGCCTGCCACGCGCCGTCAGTTTGGTGGCATTGCCTTCCAGGTCTACCGTGTCTTGCTCTTTCAGGATGGTGGCAACAGGCTTGAATGCTACTCTGAAGTAGATGTCCTGTCCGTTGCTGATACCTCCCTGTATGCCTCCACTGTGATTAGTGGTTGTCGTGATGCCAGGCACGAAAGTGTCGTTCTGCTGGCTGCCTCGTGCCGTTACACCGTCGAAGCCTTCTCCATACTCAAAGCCTTTTACAGCATTGATGCCCAGCATGGCAGCACCTAATTGAGCATGCAGTTTGTCGAATTCCGGTTCGCCCAACCCTACAGGACATCCCTTGATGACACAAGTGATGACTCCTCCGATGGTGTCGCCATCGGCTTTTACTTGGGCGATGAGCTGTTCCATCTCTTTGGCTTTCTGCTGGTCGGGGCAGCGCACGATGTTGTCCTCTGTCTTGCTTAAGTCATACAGATGGTAATCTCTTTCCAATGCGATGTCGCCCACCTGCGAAGTGTACGCAGTGATGCTGATGCCCAACTGTCGCAAGGCGAGTTTGGCTAAAGCACCTCCCACACAACGGGCTATGGTGATGCGAGCTGAAGAGCGTCCGCCCCCTCGATGGTCGCGTATGCCATACTTATTATAATAGGTGTAGTCGGCATGTGAAGGACGGAACAGGCATCGCATGTTCTCGTAGTCTTGTGAGTGCTGGTTGGTGTTGCGCACCTCGAAGCCTATCGGGGTGCCAGTGCTCTTGCCTTCAAAGACACCACTGAGAAACTCCACCTTGTCGGCTTCGTTACGGGCTGTGGTGATATGACTTTGGCCAGGACGGCGACGGTTGAGTTCTTGCTGTACGAACTCCATATCGATGTCGATACCTGCTGGCAAGCCATCGATAACTCCGCCTACTGCTACACCATGGCTCTCGCCGAAGGTGGTGAGGGTAAAGAGATGCCCAAATGTATTCCTCATGTCTGTTAACTATTTAATTATGTTCTGTTGATTGACCTGTTCTTAATGGCTTTTAGTGGCATCCGCAATGACCATCACCGCAGTTGCCTTCCCCGCAATGACCATCGCCACATTCGCCTTCACCACAGTGTCCGTTGCATCCGCTGCATCCGCCGTGTGCCTCACCGCTCATGAGCTTGGCCATGCCTGCCACCTCCTCAGCTGTAGCTTCGCGGCTCTCTGTTATCTCGCCCTTGAAGTTGAGTGTCTTGCCAGCCAAAGGATGGTTGAGATCTATTTTCACCTTGCTGTCACCGATTTCCAATACTACACCATTGAAGCGGTTGCCGTCCTCGTTCTGAAGAGGAATGATGGCACCTACCTGTACGTGCTGTGCATCAAACTGTCCGTTGATGGTGAAGATGTCCTTCTCTAAGTCGATGATACGCTCTGCATAGTGTGCGCCATAAGCCTGCTCTGGTGTGAGGGTGAAGTCGAAAGACTCGCCTTTTGCCAGGTTGACTATCTGCTCCTCAAAAGCAGGCAGAGTCACTCCCATGCCGCTTACGAAGATAAATGGGCGCTCGTCGCTTGTCTGCTCGATGAGGTCTGACTTACCTTCTGTGATGTCGTACAACTGGTATGATACGCTGATGAATTTGTTTGATTCCATGTTAATTCTTTATTATTATTGTTTTGTTATTATTATCTGTTATTTCTTGTCTCTCTTTTTGTTCTGTACATCTTTCACCATCTCCATGCGTTCCAGATAGATGGGGCGCCACTTGTCGATGATGTCTTGCAGGTTCTTGCTCTGCTGTGATGTCTGGGCATACTCTTCCGATTCAGTCTTGCCCTCTTTCTTCAGGTCGAGCAGATGAGCCAGTAGCAATTTCTGTTGCTCTTCGGCAGCTTTTAGCTGGTTGTGCAATCTTTCAAGGCTTTCCATGAAGGCAAGCGCTTTGTCTATATGATTCTGTTCTTCCATTGATTCTGTTTGGCTTTATATGTATTTTTTAGTTTGCAAAGATACGAAATCTTGCTGAGACTAACGAATGAATCGCTCAAAATGTCGCATTATTGCTGCTTTGTATTCTCTAATATAGCCGAAGCAATGGCTGAAGCCAGGTGATTAACAATGTTGAAGCTAAAAGGTTCAGAGAACTTTGTTTATGTTAGTTATTTTGTGTGAAATCTTACGATAAGTAAGCCAGAAGGGGATATTCATGTTGATTTATGTCAAAAATACGACTAAAAGTCTTTCTTTTTAGCCGAAATGTTTGCGCACACAGCAAAATGTGCTTATCTTTGCAGTGTCTTTCAGGAAGACATACACAAAGAGATTAGTAAGGATAATGTAGAATTAAAGAAAGAAAGGTAAAAAGATTATGAAGAAATTGATGATTTTGGCAGTAGCATTGTTCAGTATGACAACTACTTTTGCAGCAGATGAGAATGCAAGTGCAACAACAGCAACAGCTGCTTTCAACATGAATGTAAACATGAACAGCTTGTCTGATGCTCTCGGTTTGAACATTGACCAGGTTGAGGCTGTAGCTGATGTACACAAGAACTTCACTGCAGATATGATGAATGCTGCCGTAGCAGCAGGTGACGACCGCAAGGCTATGATCGACAAGGCCATCAACAAGGACTTGAAGTACATGCACGTCATCCTTTCAAACACTCAGTATCGCAAGTATCTGATGTTGCTGAACGTCACTCTCGTAAATCGTGGCATCAAGTAAGACTTTTATGTAAAGTAAGAGAGAGATTATATGAGGAGAACTGCGGGCAGAGCAATCTGTCCGCAGTTTTTTTGTTGTTGATAGAACCAGCCAAAGTCGAGTCATTATATGTAGGTATTCATGCCAAACCATTATTTTTAGGTATTGCGGCATTGGGAAAATCGTCGTATCTTTGCAGCCGTAAACAAGAAATAATGTAACTAAAGTAATTATAGCGTATGAAATCAACAATTGTAATTTATGGCTCTTCCACAGGGACCTGCCAGAGCATAGCAGAGACAATAGCCGGTAAGTTGGGCGCCAGTGCAGTAGATGTATCCAGCATCGATGAGGCCGCCATCTCAGATCATGACAACCTTATTTTGGGAACTTCCACCTGGGGAGCAGGTGAGTTGCAGGACGACTGGTACGATGGTATCAACCTGTTGAAGTCAGCAGGTCTTTCTGGCAAGACGGTCGCTCTTTTCGGTTGTGGCGATGCTGAGTCTTATCCTGATACCTTCTGTGGCGGAATGAAGGAACTTTATGATGCTGCCAAAGAGGGTGGTGCCAATGTTCTCGAAGGAGTATCGACAGAGGGTTATACTTTCGATGACAGCGATGCAGTTGTAGATGGAAAATTCGTAGGTCTTGCTCTTGACGATGTCAACGAGGACGATAAGACCGAGGAACGCATTGATGCATGGCTTGAGGCCATTAAGCCTTCGCTTTAATGTAATGCGGAATAGGAGAATGCTCCTGTAACACAGTCATTTTTTTAACTAACAGACGGATATTATGCAACAGAAAGAAGTGATGCCAACGGACATGAAGGTTCTGATGAATCATATATATGAATATAAAAAAGGTGTGCGCCGCATGGTGCTTTTCACTTTCAACGAGCGATTTGAGTCTTTTGCCATAACCCGATTGCAAAGTCAGAACATCAGTTATATCGTTCAGCCTGTGGGCAATGGTCGACTGAACTTGTTCTTTGGCAAGCCTGAGTGTCTGGATGCTATCCGTCTGATGGTTAACAAACCTCTCAGCCAACTGACACCCGAAGAAGACTTTATCTTGGGTGCCATGTTAGGCTACGACATTTGTGCACAGTGCGAACGCTATTGTGAGCGCAAGTGTCGTAAGGCTCAGGCAGCGGCCAGTCTTACAAACTAACTGTTTGAAACTTTTAGATAGAAAAAATGATTTTGATAAAGTAGAATCTTGTTCGCTAATAATAAAGAATTCATAATGTTTTTGTATAATATGTATTAGGCTGTCCGTGAGGATGGCCTTTTCGCTTTTTAGGGAAAACGTTGATTCAGGAGGCGTAAAGTAATAAGACTCTTGTTTTCGACATATTGCTTTTTTATAAATGCTGATTTTATAAGTATTTATGCTGTTCTTATAAATGCTGATGCAGCAAAAATGCCTGCTTATGGCACAACAGTGCTCTTTAAGTGGCACTTATACAGAACGGGAAGTAATTGTTTTCTTTAGCCTATAAATCTATGTTCTAAAGTATCGAACTTATATTCTAAAGTTTAGAACCTGTATCCTAAAGTATAGAACTTATGTTTTAAAGTTTAGAACATAGATTTATCTGTGGTTTAACGATTTTTAGTCCGCAAAACAGAACAAAGACAAGGCTTTGAATAGAACTTTTATAGGCTAAATAGAACATTTACGGCAATAGTTGAAAACTCCCATTAATATGATTTTTCGGCAAAAAATGCACATTTTAAATACGTAGGAAGAAATGGAAGCCTGTAAGCGAAGTACTCAGAAACAAAAGCAAAGAGTGGAAGAACAACAACTTGGATTAACAGTAGTTCTTCCGCTCTTGATATTTTCTTCAAGACAATCTATTCTTTTCCCAAGAGGAAATCGGAGAGGCTCATCATCAGAATGCCCTCTTCATTATAACCCGAACGATACCTATCCCCAACGATAATCAGTTTGCGAAAGCCATCGTTTACATTCAAAAGAGAAGCCTGCTCCTGATCTACCTTCTCCTTATCAGGCAAGGCGTAAGCCGACTGGATATAGAGGCGTTCATCATGACGGTTCACCACGAAATCAATCTCAAGATTCCTACGCTGCAACTTACCATTCTCATCTCGTTTGAAACTCTCCACTGACCCCACATCTACAGTATAACCCTGCTTCCGCAACTCGTTATAAACCACGTTTTCCATGATATGAGTGAATTCTATCTGCCGGAAATCTACCACGGCATTTCTGATACCGATGTCCTCGAAGTAATACTTGGTACCAGTACCAATATATTTGCGCCCCTTCACATCATAACGCAAAGCCTCGCTGATGATGAAGGAATCCTGCAGGTATTCCAGATACTTGCTGATTGTATTACCACTTATCTCTACTCCACCAGCCGACTTAAACGTATTGGAGATTTTCAAGACATTGGTACAAGAACCTATCGTAGATGCAAGGAAACGTACCAGCTCTTTCATTCCCTCTGGATTCTTCAAGCGATTTCGGTCCAATACATCTCTCAGATAAACAGTCTCATAAATCTCTCGAAGATAGTTTTGCTTGGCTTCAGGGCTTTCCATCTGCACCACAGCAGGCAATCCACCATAAAGATAATAGGTTTCCAGGGCTTGACGCTCCTCTCCTCCCACAACCTCGTAGTATTCAGAAAAGCTCAATGGATGAATGCGGATTTCCCAACCTCTGCCTCTAAACTCTGTGATTACATCCTTTGACAAGAAACGAGCATTGGAACCTGTAACATACACCTCAGCATTCTCCACATGGAGATAAGAGTTGAGCACATCCTCAAACTCCTTTACCATCTGAACCTCATCAAGAAGAATGTAATACTTCTCCTTGTCAACCATCTGAGCATCTATATACTCTAAGAGTGCATCAGGGTCACGGAGTTTCTTGTTTCTGCGGTCTTCAAGATTTACTTGTATGATATGGTCTTCCGCAACACCTCTTTCAAGCAAATGCTTGCAAAAGATGTTGAAAAGAAGAAAAGATTTACCACATCGGCGGATGCCAGTGATAATCTTTATCATCCCATTGCCTTCGGCAGAGATGAGCTTATCTATATATTCCTTGCGCTCAAAATACATCATTTCACTGAAAATATTTGTGTCAAGACACGTATTTTTGCAGCAAAAGTACGCTTTTTACTCGATAACGCCAAACTCTTTCATCGATTTAACTCTTCAGAAACATAAAAAGGGCACGATTACTCGTGCCCAATAGCAGAAATCTTTAAGAAGGCAAGTACTGCCATCGTTGCCTAATCGATGAGATGCAGAAAACCACATCAATATCTAAAACATTTTATTTGCCGTAGCAAATAGCAAAGAACGTTTTTAAAGCTTAATAAATATGTGTACTCTGACACATACCATTAAAACTAATGCTAGAATTATGTCTTCCACCATCATTTTAAAATTTAAGTTGTTAAAAATATTCATCTGCGTATCTTAGATTCATCTATAGTCCGACATCATTTGTCGGACTAATCTCTTTATAAAACCATAGCACTATGACATTATCTCTTTTTTTTGTTTTACGTCCTCTAATTCTCTACATAAACAATTATAGAGTTGCTCCCACCAAACAATATCTGCCAAAGGCATTGCCTCTGTTGCTGTATATCTTTCTCCATTATTTAATATAAGGAGATCATTTCTACAATAACAAGAAAACGTATAGGTATTTCCTTGATAGTGAATACAGTTACAAGATTTGAAATCCACATTCCCCTCACTTTTGTAAGAACAGATACCAACAAGGTGTGAACGTTCCAAACTCACCAAACCCTTCCTGTTCTTTAGATCAAAGAAATATTCTCTCCTCCAACTGCCATAGGAGCAGTATTCCTTTGTTGGCAACAGCGACAAGAGTTTCAGAACTGCCCTAGCATAGACTTTACAAAACTCATCCAAGGAACTACTTAGGTATGAAGGCTTCAGCTCATCAATTGCTACAAACTGTTTAAGCATAAAACTACTATCCATCTCCATATTCTGTAATAATTTTGAAAATCTATTGAATAGCAACTTTCTTCACACTACCATCGCTATACTTCACGATGTTCAAACCCTTGGTAGGAGCAGACAATCGCTGACCATTCTGGGAATAGCGAGAGAGTTCCTTGGCGTCATTTGAGGTGATTACATTATTGATGCCTGTTGGGTCAAACTCTACGATGTTCTCAAAATAACCAAATTCAGAAAGCCAATAATCATCATAAGTTCCTTTTGGAACGTAAACAGTACATTTTTTTGCATCGCAGCCATCAAAAACGTAACTCCCATATCTGGTAGTTTTTCTGTATATACATAAATAGAAGTTAAACCACTACAACTATAGAAGGCGTCATCGCCAATCTCGGTAAGACCTGAAGGAAGGGTTATACTTGTTAAACCACTACAGTATTCGAAGGCGTAATTGCCAATCGAGGTAACACCAGAGGGGAGGGTTAACCTTGTTAAACCACTACAGCCCGCGAAGGCGCTATAGCCAATCTTGGTAACACCAGAGGGGAGGGTTATACTTGTTAAACCCCTACATGCCGCGAAGGCGACATTGCCAATCGAGGTAACACCAGAAGGGAGGGTTATACTTGTTAAACCACTACATGCCGCGAAGGCGTCATTGCCAATCGAGGTAACACCAGAAGGGAGGGTTAAACTTGTTAAAACACTACAGCCATAGAAGGTGTAATCGCCAATCTTATCGTTAGAAGTAGAATAATAAGGATAATGAATATAATAATAATCTCCACCTTCTACGATCTTTGCGTCTGACAAATCTAATACAGATAGCATTCCATCTGTATCATTACCCCTCACATCTTTCCCTGCCATTTCACGAATCATTCGCAAATCCGTACCATTTATCTCACCAATAATTTTCAGATTAGTTATCTGAAATTTCTTAGTACTGCCTATCTTATCAGGCAAAGTACCAGCTTTTTCCAACTTAATGGTGATTTGTTTTGTAATCAAGCCTTCATCTGCAGCTGCTTTAATTGACAAGCAACCTAATACCATAAACAGTTCTGCCAAAAACAGTCCTTTAATAGTAAAATTTCTCATTTCTCTATTTTTTATTATTTTCTTTTTTGGTAGATAATATTCCATTAACCAAATCCATCAAGTCTGTTCTTTTCACCTTGCCACAAATCTGGCATTTAGAATTCATTTGAGAGTTTATTATATAATAATCCCCATCTCGTTCAATACAAGCATGAGCAAAGCTATGCCTTATATGCTTGAGAAGAGGGCTACACACACCTATACCCTTATACAATATGGTATTAGGCTTTACCGGGAAATTCAATTCGATTTTGCTTTTGCGCGTATCATGCACTAGTGAAACTTTTTTTCTTATTTTCAAGGGCACATCTTTATAGGAGTATCCCGTATGCCTACCTGTTCCCTCTTTCTCATACTGATACAACACTCTGTAAAAGAACTTAACGTCCTCAGATTTCAATGTAGAATTGAACATTTCCATAACAAAAACTATTTTTGATTATTACGAGCCGCAATAATCTTATCCCTTTGTTCTTTGGTAAAAACCTGTCCACAACAAGTACAAACATAATCTCCTGTCTTGACAGCCACATACTCAGGATTCAAATGGGTTTCTACCTCGAAGTTTGGATGCGAACAAGGCTTATCGCCCCATTCTTTACGGAGTTTTTCTGCTTTTAAGTAATCCATAGAAAATTTCCTTCCCTAACCACCTCATCACCCAAGGGTAGCGATTAAATAAACGGAAAGCGTGGGATCTCCTCGTTACTCGTCCCACTGATTGAGGCCTT
>USOQ01000047.1 GCA_900556395.1 Candidatus Segatella caccae
TCTCTAATTCTTGATAAAATAAAACTTTCATTACTTGAATTCCTTTTATCTTCAAAAAAAGATGTCAAAGAGTACTCTTTAATTCTCTAATTCTTGATAAAATAAAACTTTCATTACTTGAATTCCTTTTATCTTCAAGAGAGAGACGTCAAAGAGAACTCTTTAATTCTCTAATTCTTGATAAAATAAAACTTTCATTACTTGATGCAAGTTTATTTCTCTAATTCTTGATAATTCCGAAACTCTGGACTACTTGACGATTCCTTTCTCCAAGTACTCTACGAGATTGCAACGCACACGTTCACCAGCATCCTCAGCAGCAACCTTGGCCATATCGCTCTCCACCATGATCTTCACCAACTCCTCAAAAGAGGTAGTGTTAGGATTCCAGTTGAGTTTAGCCTTTGCCTTGGTAGGATCACCCCAGAGGTTGACAACATCAGTAGGGCGATAGAAGTCAGGTGACACCTCTACAAGGGTCTTTCCAATCAACTCCTCAGGACCTTCCACGCAGATACCCTTCTCGTTATCTTCCTTACCTTCCCATTTCAGTTCGATGCCCACATAATGGAAAGCCAACTGAGCGAACTCACGCACAGAGTGCTGCTTACCAGTAGCGATAACAAAGTCTTCGGGCTTCTCTGCCTGAAGAATGAGCCACATACACTCCACATAGTCCTTTGCATAACCCCAGTCGCGCAAAGAGTCGAGATTACCAAGATAGAGTTTCTCCTGCTTGCCCTGCTTGATGCGAGCAGCAGCAAGTGTGATCTTGCGAGTAACGAAGGTTTCGCCACGGCGCTCACTCTCGTGATTGAAGAGAATACCAGAGCAGCAGAACATATTGTAAGCCTCACGATACTCCTTGACAATCCAGAAGCCATACTGCTTAGCCACTGCGTAGGGAGAATATGGGTGGAATGGTGTATTCTCATTCTGAGGAACCTCCTCCACCTTGCCATAAAGCTCGGATGTGGAAGCCTGGTACATACGACAGGTCTTCTCCAGCCCGCACTGGCGGATAGCCTCCAAGATACGGAGTACGCCAGTAGCATCCACATCAGCAGTAAACTCAGGAGAGTCGAAACTTACCTGTACGTGGCTCTGAGCAGCCAAGTTGTAAACCTCGGTAGGCTTCACCTTATTCATTACCTGGATGATACTCATTGAGTCACCAAGGTCGGCATAATGTAGATGAAAGTTAGGCTTGCCTTCCAGATGAGCGATACGCTCACGATAGTCAACTGACGAACGGCGGATAGTGCCATGAACATCATAACCTTTCTCCAACAACAACTCTGCCAGGTACGAACCATCCTGTCCTGTAATACCCGTAATAAGGGCAACTTTTTTCTGTTCCATTTATTTCTTTTATTTAAATTTCGGTTTAATAAAACAGTACATACGTTATTAGGCTACAAAAATACGACTTTTTATGCAATTAATCAAGTTTTTACACAAAAATCAAACTTATATTCCTGAACATTCACAAGTTTAGGAGTTAAAGGAGTTAAGACGTATGTCTCTTATGGGGGGAAGTTAAGGAGTTAAAGAAGTTAAAGGAGTTATCGCTCCCTACGGTCGCTGAGGAGTTAACTCCTTTAACTTCTTTAACTCCTTAACTCCTTTAACTTGCAAAACTTTGAAACCTTAAGTATTTTTCTATTCTTCTGATTTGCAAGTTTGCTCCTTAGGCCAGTTGACCAAAAAGAGTTTTTCTGTGGCGCGTGTGAAAGCCGTATAGAGCCAGTGTATATAGTCGGGAGTCAGCATATCATCGGTCATGAATCCCTGGTCTACATATACATGTGCCCACTGTCCTCCTTGCGCCTTATGGCAAGTCACAGCATAAGCATACTTGATTTGCAAAGCATTGAAATAAGCATCCTGTCGAATGGACTTCATACGTTCGGCCTTGAGCGGTACAAAGTGCTGATAGTCTGCCTCCACCTGTCTAAAGAGTTCTTCTTGTTGGTCGTGGGTTAGAGCAGGCGCCTCGCTCTGCAAAGTGTCGAGCAGAGCTGTAACCCTCATCTCATAGTTGTCATAGTCGGGCAGTTGTATGAGGAGTGTAGCAAACCGAAAACCATACAACTCCATATAGTTACTCACCCTCAACACCTTTGCCCTGTCACCATTAGCAAGAAAGGTAGGTGCCATACAGGTGCTTCCTGCCTCACTCTCCTTCCGTTCCTTTTCCGTCCAGAAGTAGTTATTCTTTACGATCATGAGCATATCGCCCGAAGAAAGTTCCTCCTCACGATCGAGCACCATATTGCGTATGCCTTGGTTATAGATATTGGCGCGCTTGTTACTACGCGTGATGACCATCGTTTCGTCAAGCCCCACATGATGATAACTATCACCAAGACTCTCCACCAGTTCGGCACCAGGCATCATCACGATGTCTGCAAAACCCTGAAATCGTATCAATGGCAGCCCTGTCACAGCATCGTGCGTTATCATCTGTCTGATGAGAGTGGCGTTATACAATATGCCCGAAGACTGGCTCTGTCGCAACACCTCGTTGAGATCGCACTCATAAACCTTCAACCCATACCCCTCTAATACCGATGCGCTGAGAGCTGGCGACTCCTCCTCGCCCACAGGAGGCAACTGCGCCTTGTCGCCAATGAGTAGCAAGCGGTCGTTGCAACCTTGATACACAAACCGCACCAGGTCATCGAGCAGACAACCACTCCCAAAGGACGTTGCCCCCAACCCCATGTTGGCTATCATTGAAGCCTCGTCTACCATGAAGAGGGTGTCTTTATAAAGATTGTCGTTGAGACTAAACTGCCCATCAACCCCCACAAAGGCCTTCTCACGATAGATGCGACGGTGGATGGTATATGCAGGAACACCACTATTGAGTGAGAACACCTTGGCAGCCCTACCCGTGGGAGCAAGGAGCATCACCCTCTGGCGCAACAGCAACATAGTACGCACGATGGCACCCGATAGCGAGGTCTTGCCCGTACCAGCGCTTCCTCGCAATATCATCACTGATTGTGGGTCGCGGTCGGTCAGAAACCTGACAAATGTATCAAGAGCCCGACCTTGCTCCTTTGTGGGCGCAAAGCCAAACTGTTGCAATATCTTATATTTTAGGGTTTCGATGTCCATAACTCAAAAAAAAATTGTATCTTTGCACCATGCAAAAGTAACAATACTTTTTGAAATGAGAAAGAAAATAAGCAACAATTCTATCTTGGCAGCCTGTGTGCTGACGCTTTTGATGCTCTGCCTTCTGAGCGTATGGCAACCCATCCACTTCCAGAAGGAGAAGGAAACAAGAGAGACTGTCGTCAAGCAAAGACTCATCAAGATAAGAACTGCCGAAGAAAACTACAAGAAGCGACACGGCACTTATACGGGCGACTTCGCTACCCTTGTAAGAGGACGATGGCTCGACCCAGAGATGCAATACATCCCCTTCTCGGACAAGAAGAAATTCTCACTCTCGGCAACAACCATCGTGGCCAAAAATGGCAAACAAATACCACTCATGGAATGTAGTACTACCTACGAAGAGTATCTGAATGGTCTCAACGAAGAAGCCATACAGGAAGAAACCAACAAAGCCCTCATGGCAGGACTCTTCCCTGGACTAAAAATAGGTGACATCACAACAAACAACGACAATGCAGGCAACTGGTAACAACAACCCGAAAAATATGCTTCAGGCACGAATCACCATACGTGCCAGCAAGAATGCCCTCAGCTTCTCTGTAGCCGAAGGCGAACGACAAGTGACATACGAGCCTTATGCCATGAAGAGTGGCGTATCGATGGCTGCTAACCTCCGTCAGGCTTTCAAGGACAGCGACCTGCTTTTGCGTGGCTATCGCAAGGCGCGCCTCTTCATCGATGCTCCCATCCTTCTCGTGCCCATCGACGAGTTCGAGGAGAAAGAGAAAGAGGCCCTCTATCACTATTCCTTCGATGAGCACGAGAGCGACATCATCATGCACAGAGTGCAGCCACAGCTCAACGCCGTGGCGCTCTTCCCTCTCAACAAAGACCTGAAAATGGTGATGGAAGACAACTTTGCCGATGTGCGCTTCACCCCCATCCTACAACCCGTGTGGAACCACTTGCACCAACGCAACTTCGTGGGACTGCAGAAGAAATTGTATGCCTACTTCCACGATAATAAGCTCGAAATCTTCTGTTTCGATAAGAACCGTTTCAAGTTCTTCAATTCCTATGCCACGACCCATGCCAAAGATGCCATCTACTTCATCTTGTACGTATGGAAACAACTCTGCATGGACCAAAGGAAAGACGAGTTGCATGTGGTGGGCGATGTGCCAGACAAAGACTGGTTTATGCACAACATAAAACTATACATTCAGAGGGCTTATCTTCTCAACCCTGCTGCAGAGTTCAACAGGGCTCCGCTCACCGAAATCAAAAACATCCCATTCGACTTGCTGGCTCTATACCTCAGTAAGTAGTGAAGGAAAAAAGGAAAAAGAAAGAAAAAAGATACATAAAATGCGCATCATAACAGGACAATATAAAGGAAGACATTTCGATGTACCCCGTACATTCAAGGCACGACCCACTACCGACTTTGCCAAAGAAAACATCTTCAATGTACTACAGGGTTACATCGACTTTGAAGACGCTGTAGCCCTCGACCTCTTTGCAGGCACTGGTAGCATATCGCTCGAACTCGTTTCACGCGGTTGCAGCCGAATCATCAGTGTCGAAGCAGACAGAGATCATGCCAACTTCATCCGCCAATGCTTCAAGAAGTTGAACGAAGAGCGCGACATTCTGATTCGTGGCGATGTATTCAGATTCCTGAAGAGCTGCCATCAGAAGTTCGACTTCATCTTTGCCGACCCACCCTATGCACTCAAAGAGCTGCCCGAGATACCCCGGCTCATCCTCGACGGCGACCTGCTCAACGAAGGCGGCATCTTTGTCTTCGAGCATGGCAAGAACTACGACTTCTCCGACCATCCCCGCTTCCTGGAACACAGAAGCTATGGCAGCGTGAACTTCTCTATCTTCAGATAAGTTCGACATCCTTATCGGATTGGTGGGGATATTTTTATAAAATTACAAACGTGTGGGGACTTTTCTATTTTCAGAAAAGTTCCCACACGTTTTACAATAGTGGAGACAAGAGCCTCACTATCGACTCGAACAGGCGTTTGAGAAAGGGACGCTTGATGTAATAAGTCACATCGTCGGTCAACTGACAGTGCGCCTCATCTTCCAGAAAAATGTTCTTGATTCGCAAGGCCATAGCCTCATCGTAGAAGAAAGCATTGGCCTCAAAGTTGTTCTCAAAACTACGGAAGTCGACATTCGTGCTTCCACACGAGCATATCTTGTCATCGCTCACCAACAGCTTGCTGTGGTTGAATCCCGCCTCATACAAGTACACTTTCACACCAGCCTCTATGGCTTCCATCATGTATGACCGCGAAGCCCACTCCACCAGCCGTGCATCGGTATGGCGTGGCACCATCAGCCTCACATCCACACCCGCCAAAGCTGCCGTTCGCATGGCAAAGAGCACGGGTTCGGTAGGAAGAAAATAGGGAGTTTCGAGATACACATATCGCTGCGCTTGCAACAAGATGCGCACATAGCCCTGCATGATGTCGGGCCACGGACTGATAGGACTGCTCGTCACGATCTGCACCAAGCAATTGTTACGAATATCATGATCGACAGGAGGATAGTAACGACGGTCGGTAATCAGCGTGCGGTCTACAAAATACCAGTCTACTAAGAAAGCACGCTGTATGGCATAAACACCCCCACCCTCTATGCGTAGATGCGTATCTCGCCAAGCTCTGCCGCCACGCCCTTTCACATAGCGCAAAGCTAAGTTCATGCCTCCAATAAATCCCACCTTACCGTCTATCACACACAACTTGCGATGGTTGCGATAGTTCACCTTACTCGTAAAGGCTGGGAAACGAACAGGCATAAAAGCATGTACATCGATACCAGCATCGCGCATACGCTCAAAGAAAGAGTTAGGCACTCGCCAACACCCCACATCATCATATATCAGTCGAACCTCCACGCCCTGCTTTGCCTTGTCTATCAAAGCATCGGCAATGAACATTCCTAAGGCATCGTCTTCGATGATATACGTATCTATATGAATATGACTTTTGGCTGCACCAATGGCCTGCAGTAAGCTCAAGATGAAGCCATAGCCATCGGTGAATATATCCACCCGATTGTCTTTGAAGGGGAGCGCCCAGTTCTGGTTGGCAAAGAGGCGCATGAGTGGCTGACTGTCAGCAGGCAGATGCAAGTTCTCTTGCTCAGCAAACTCCAGCATAGAGCGTTTGGTGAGTTGGTCCATAGAACGATTGCTGATGAGTCGCTGCTTACGAATATTCTGTCCGAAGAACACATAGAGAGCAATACCGATAAAGGGTATAAAGAGCAACACCATAACCCAAGCTATGGTTTTCGAAGGCTGTTTATGATCCATGAGTACCGCCACGATAGTGGGGATGGTAAGCAGCGCATACACTAACAAATATATCCAATGGAAATATATCATATCAGCAATAATGCATTTGTCCTTTTTTCACTCCTTCAAACTTCCCTTTCTGCACGTCACATCATCGTTAGTTAAAGATAAAGTTGGCCTGAGCTGCCAAGAGACTGTTCATCTGCTTCAACTTAGTAAACTCTGCTATGAGTTCCATATTGTTGGGGTTCTGCACAAACTGCTGTCTCACCTCTACGAGCCTTTGAGCAATATAGTGTGTACGGAAACTCAGCATGTCTTTGAACACCATCTGTCTAAGTTTCTCAGGATTCAATTTGAGTAGCAAGCTCGCTGTAGAAACCTCCTGTTCGCCAGTCATCATACCCGCCAGTCGACTTACTTCAGGGTCAGGATGATTAGCAAAGTAGGTCTCTGCCTTGAATCCCTCATCGCCCAAGTGTTCCACAGCCTCTTGCAACACCTTATTATATATAGCATTGTGAAACTCGAAACCATCGCCTTGCATATCAAGCATGATATATTGCGCCACGGGCAGTTCCACATCCTGCTGTTCAGAGTCTTTCACGATGATGAGTTCCTCGCCGTGATGAATCACAATCTGGATAATGAGATCTTCCACCTCGCGCAGTTTTGCTTCAGGCGAAACACCGCCCATGGGTCGAACAGCCTGTGCTGGTTGCTGCACCACCTCATTGCGCAAGCCAGCAGCCCTTCGTTCCTCCTTCACCTGTTCGCTCATTCCCGAGCGCACAAAGTTATTGAGGGCATTCACAATGATGGCTTCGCTCACTCCCAGTCGATGCGAGCAGTCGGTGATATAGGAAGCACGAGTTATCTGATTCTTGATTTTCGAGATACTCTCCACGATCGAGTTGATGGCTTCGCTTCGCTTGATGGGGTCGGTAACACCCTTGAGCATACGGTCGGTCTTAAACTGTATGAAATCGGTCTGATGCTCTTCTATATACTTTCTGAAGTCTTCTGCCGTATGACTACGTGCAAAACTATCAGGGTCGTTGCCATCAGGCAGGAAGAGCACCTTCACGTTCATCTCCTCCTCGAGCAACATATCAGTACCTCTAAGTGCTGCATGCACACCCGCCTCATCGCCATCATAGAGTAACACAATATTATTGGTGAAGCGATGGAGCAGTCTGATCTGATGCACACTAAGCGCCGTTCCCGAGTTGGCCACGACATTCTCGATGCCACACTGGTGCATGGAGATGACGTCGGTATAGCCCTCCACCATGAAGACACAATTCTCCTTGGCGATGGCTTTCTTTGCCTGATACAGACCATAGAGCTCACGCTCCTTGTGATAGATATCGCTGTCGGGCGAGTTGACATACTTTTGATTCACACCTTTCGTTCTGCTGTCGAGCACACGCCCACCAAAAGCCACCACCTTACCGCTCACGCTAAACCAGGGGAAGATGGCACGTCCAGAGAATCGGTCCAGATACTTATCCTCACCGCTCTTGTTGCTCGCCTCGTCCTTATCCACTCGAAAGCAGAGTCCTGTAGCCACCAAGAACTGGGGCTTGTACCCCTTCCTCATCGCCTCATCAAAGAGGGCAGTCCTGCTGGCAGGAGCAAATCCTAACTTAAACTTACGTATGATGTCGTCGCGAAAGCCTCTACTGCGAAAGTACTGCATACCGATGGCTCGCCCGTCGACATCGTTCTGCAAGATGTCCTGAAAGAACTGCGAAGCCCACTCATTGACAATAAACATCGACTCGCGCTCGTTCTCCCTCTCCTTCTCCTCGCTACTGAGTTCACGCTCCTTGATCTCGATGTGATACTTGTTGGCGAGCCAGCGCAGTGCATCGGGATACGTCATCTGCTCCAATTCCATCAAGAAGTTGATGGCATTGCCACCCTTACCACAAGTAAAACAATGACAGATACCACGCGAGGGTGACACCGAGAACGACGGATGCGAATCGTTGTGAAAAGGACACAAACCGATATAGTTTACGCCGCGCTTCTTGAGCGACACAAACTCCGACACCACGTCAACAATGTTGGTGGCGTCCATGATTCGGGCTATGGTCGGTTTGTCTATCATTATTTAAGTTCTTGTTTCATTTTGTCGGCCTGCTTCTCGGCAGCAGCACGAGCAGCAGCATTCACATCGCGAACATTCGCCTTGCGATGATAAGAGTAGATGCGTCCCTGAGTATCGCGGAGAGCCAGCGAATCGTCCTTCATATACAAGAAGGCAAGCGTGTCGGTGGTAGGCTTCTCGTTGAAGACGACTCCCTGCATCTCGAAACGTCCCTTTACAAGTAGCAGCTTGCCATTGTAAGCATGCCACTCAGTATACTGGGGCACCTCGGGATATTCTACAGGACTATCATCTTCCACCGAACTATTCTGCATCACAAAGCCCACAGAGCGAGCTTCCCCCATTCGCTTCAGTGTAAAGCCATACTCACGGGGCACCATATAAGTCTCCACGATGCTGTCGGGCATATTAGCCAAGATGCGAGCCTGCTGTCTTCGCGTCAGATGACTCAGATCGCGCAAGTGTGGCATCACCCGATAAGTCCACGTAGCCTTCAGCTTATCCAGGTCTACCACCATGCTGGCATGGTTTTTCTCACCCTTTGCGGGCAGCACACATATCCAGTCGCCTATCTCTATATTGCCAAAGACCTGGCGTTTCCTTGTAGCCTCCAGGATGTTATAACGCACAGGGTCGCCCCCACTATTGGGCAGAAGCACCACTACACTATCGGTACAGCCCATACAGGCAAGCCCATAGATAGCATGGTCGCCCTTGGCTGGTTTGGATGTGCTGATGGGCAGGTTGATATTAGGACGTGGATGGTGGGGACCTTTCTTGCAAGCTGCAAGTGCGATGACCGTAAGCGCCAGAAGAATAAGAGTCTTATATCTATGCATCTGTTTTTCTTTTTGTTTGTATTTTTAGGGGTTTCTTTTAGGTGGGCTTTTCTTTTAAACCTCCTTAAGAAATCTCCCTTCCTTCTGTTAATGATGCAAAGTTACTACTTTTTTCTGAGAAACGAACGAAAAAAAAACAGTTTTATCAATTGATAAATCTATTTTTTTTCGTACTTTTGTAAGCAAAACTGATAGACTGAAGTTTCGCATGTATGAAAGTTATAGTAGTTAAAGAAGTTATCGCTCCTTTCGGTCGTTAGAAGTTATAGCCAATAGCCTTTTTGGTTGTATATTTAGCTATAAAGCATATGGCTTTAAATTCTTTAACTTTCCCATTTGCGAAAATTGAACTGATAGATACTAAACATGGCAACAACATTATATCTGGTGCGGCACGGCGAGACTGTCGACAATGCTGCACACATCATGCAGGGACAAACTCCTGGCGAACTCAACGCAGCAGGAGTGGCACAGGCCGAAGAATTGGCAGCACGCATGGCTAACGAACCCATCGACGTATTCGTATCAAGCGACCTCAAGCGTAGTGTGCAAACTTGCGAAATCATTGCTCGCAAGCATCATGCCGAGGTCGTAACCACGTCTCTATTGCGCGAACGCGACTGGGGTAGTTTCACTGGCCGATTCATCCCCACCTTACCCCAAGACCCTAAAGACTGGCCCGATGACATTGAGTCTATCGAAAGCATGAAGTCGAGGGCACAAAATTTCATCACCTGGCTGCGTGTCACCTATCCCGACAAAAACATCCTTGCCGTAGGGCATGGCATCATCAACAAAGCCCTACAGAGCGTCTACTTCCGACAGCCCATGAACAAGATTGAGAAAATGGGAAATGCAGAAGTGAGAATATTAATGTTATAGGAGTTAAGATCATAGCCCCCATCAGTCCACAATCGCACAGATACAACTTGAATGCCGACAAGTCTTCATAAAACTTCAACGGTAACTCAGGCTTTGTCACCTTAGTTATTTTATAAACCAAACCAATGCACTATTTTTTTTTAAATTATTCAACTTTCGCAAATGGGGAAGTTGAGTTAGGAAAATTAACGTAAAAAGTTCTAATTTACATGGTTTTCTTCTTGCAAGCTATGCGATATTTGGAAAAATATCGTATCTTTGTACTCAAATAAAGACGTTCTTTGCATATTACAAAATACAGAATCGAGCAGAAGTCCGCTCGTTTCCGTATCGTTACCTATATAGAATAGTTTTTAAACAACTTCTTGATAATCAATAGAAGTCACATATTGTCCCTTAACTTCCCGAGCGACAGAAAGGAGCAATAACTTCCTTTAAATCTCTTAAATTCTAAACAAATAAACAACAACAATCATGGCAAGAAAAATAGCACTTATCACAGGTGCCACAAGTGGCATTGGCGAGGGTTGTGCCCGAAGGTTTGCACAGGGAGGCTACAACCTCATCATCACTGGTCGTAACACGGGAAAGTTAGAGATTCTCAAGCAAGAACTTGAGAAAGAAGGCATCCAGGTGCTGGCATTGGCATTCGACGTGCGCAACAGAGAGGCTGCACGCAAGGCTGTAGACTACATACCCGAAGACTGGCAACACATTGATGTGCTCATCAACAATGCAGGACTGGCAAGAGGACTGGAGCCTGAATACCAAGGCGATTTCGACGACTGGGATCAGATGATAGACACCAACATCAAAGGACTGCTCACCATGACACGACTCATCGTGCCAGGCATGGTGGAACGCAACCACGGCCATGTCATCAACATCGGCAGCGTGGCAGGCGATGCTGCCTATGCCGGAGGCAATGTATACTGCGCCACCAAGAGCGCCGTCAAAGCCATCACCGACGGTCTGCGCATCGACGTAGCCCACACCCGCGTGCGCGTCACCAACATCAAACCAGGACTCGTAGAGACCAATTTCTCGAACATCCGTTTCCACGGCGACACACAGCGTGCAGATAACGTATATCGCGGCATCGAGCCCCTTACGGGCGACGACATCGCCGACGTAGCCTTCTATGCAGCCTGTGCCCCTGAGCGTGTACAGATAGCCGAAGTCTTGGTGCTCGCCACCCATCAAGCCAACGGCACTGTGATTCACCGTGAGTAAGCTCTCGTTTTCTTTTTCTTTTTAAGGGCGAGGCTGGCAGAGCCTCAGCCCTTCTCTCCTTCCCCCTCTCTTCTCTACAAGAAGTTGAGGATTTCATCAAACCTACAGATACGACGGAGGCGTTCGTGAGCGAACTCCTCAGTTTTCTCGTGCGCCCAGGTCGTATGGAATGGTATGTGT
This sequence comes from Candidatus Segatella caccae, assembly GCA_900556395.1. Taxonomy (GTDB): domain Bacteria; phylum Bacteroidota; class Bacteroidia; order Bacteroidales; family Bacteroidaceae; genus Prevotella; species Prevotella caccae. Next base: position 11,708 of record USOQ01000047.1, read on the forward strand.
ATGGCAGAAGCACCTATCTTCAGCGCAGGCATGATGTCGCTTTTAAAACTATTGCCCACCATCACCAGTTCTTCAGGAGTCACCTGCAGTTCATTGCACAGTCGGCGATAAGCCTCAGGAGTCTTGTCGCTCACGATGCTCACCACATCAAAATAGCGTTGCAATCCCGAGCGCCACAGCTTATTCTCTTGGTCTTTCAGTTCGCCTTTCGTAAAGACAGCCAACCGATAGTGGCGCGTCTCGCGCAGCCTCATCAGTGTAGGCTCCACTCCTTCTAAGGGGCGGGCATCGAGACGCAACAGCGTTTTACCCAATTCCACGATGCGACCTATCAGTAGAGCCGACACCTTGCCCTGGCTCACCTTTACAGCATTCTCTACCAGCGAGATGGTGAATGCCTTCACACCATAGCCCAAATCCTCCATATTTCCACACTCCGTCTCAAAGAGCGAGGCTGATATTTCCTCCTTGCTACCATAGTCGGACAGCAGTTCGCAGTACGCCTCCTCCACTTCCTCAAAATAGTTTTGCAACGCCCACAACGTGTCGTCAGCATCAAAGGCTATAGCCTTGATGGGGGCCAATATCTTATTTTGTTCTTTCATTTTCATTCCGTTTTGTTAAAAGATCTACTATCAAGACTGAAGTTTCGTATGTACGGAAGTTATAAAAGTTATCACTCCCTTTGGTCGTTAGAAGTTATAGCCAATAGCCTTGAAAGGAATATTAAATGTTAAGTCCACAAAAGTATATGGCTTTAACTTCCCTAACTTCTTTAACTTCTCTAACTTCCCCATTTGCGAAAGTTGAATCAAGATTCTTTCCTCGTCCATGATTTCCCTAAGTAAGCAAAAACGAGGTCTTCCTCCTATGAGTTCCGCAAAAATACAAGATTACTCTGAATTTTCAAAAAAAATGCCCTAAAAAACGCAAGTACTTTCGATGGGCAATGCAAATACTTGCGTTGGCTGTTGAAAGTACTTGCGATGGGCATCGCAAGTACTTTCATTTTTTTACCCATATTTGTCGACAAACTAAAGCCCCGCTTTGTCGAGCGCCTGACGAATATCGCCAAGGATATCTTCTACGTCCTCGATACCTACAGAGAGGCGGATAAGGTCGGGAGCAACACCTGCCTCGCGTAGCTGCTCATCAGAGAGCTGACGGTGGGTGTGACTGGCGGGATGGAGCACACAGGTGCGAGCATCAGCCACATGGGTGACGATGTTGATCATATCGAGCGAGTCCATGAAGCGGATGGCTGTGTCACGGTCGCCCTTTAGACCGAAAGCGATGACGCCACAAGAGCCGTTGGGAAGATATTTAGCTGCAATCTCATGATATTCATCACCAGGCAGACCACTATAATGTACCCATGCCACACGCGAGTCGGCTTGCAAGAACTCAGCCACTTTCTGAGCATTGGCACAATGCTGCTTCATGCGCAGATGGAGCGACTGAAGTCCCAGGTTGAGGATAAACGAGTTCATGGGGGCAGGGATGGAGCCGAGGTCGCGCATGAGCTGAGCTACGAGCTTGGTGATGTAACCCATCTTGCCAAATTTCTTGGCATAGGTGAGACCATGGTAGCTGTCGTCGGGAGTACACAGACCTGGGAACTTATCGGCATGAGCGAGCCAGTCGAAATTTCCACTATCCACGACGCAGCCTCCCACCTGGCTGGCTGTTCCATCCATATACTTGGTGGTGCTATGGGTTACGATGTCGGCACCCCATTCGAAGGGACGGCAGTTGATAGGTGTGGCAAAGGTGTTGTCGACGATAAGTGGCACTCCATTCTTATGGGCAATGCGTGCAAATTTTTCGATGTCGAGTACCGAACATCCAGGATTACTGATGGTCTCGCCGAAGACAACCTTGGTGTTGGGACGGAAAGCCTTCTGTATTTCTTCTTCGGAGTCGTTAGGGTTGACAAAGGTGCAGTCGATACCGAGCTTCTTGAGCGTGACACCAAACAGATTGAATGTGCCACCATAAATCTCGTTGCTTGTCACAATATGGTCGCCTGCCTCGCAGATATTGAACACTGCATAGAAGTTGGCAGCCTGACCGCTACTTGTCAGTACGGCTCCCACTCCACCTTCGAGCTGCGCTATCTTCTGTGCCACAACATCGTTGGTAGGGTTCTGCAGACGACTGTAGAAATAGCCTTCTTTCTTCAGATCGAAGAGCATGGCCATCTCCTCTGAGTTGTCATACTTGAACGTAGTGCTTTGCACGATAGGTGGTTCGATAGGTTCACCGTTCTTTGCCTCATAGCCTCCGTGAACACAGATAGAGGCTGTACGTAAATTCGTCTTCATTTGTTCTTATTTTTCTTTTATTGATATGTTGTTATTCCAAATTGTAGCACAAAAGTACAATAAAAGTAACAAATTCCATCATTTCTTCGCATTTTTTTATTTCAAATGTTCTTCTGATCCAAACAAAGAAACCATTGTAACGCAAAAAGTCTGCCCGATAGGGACAGACTTTTTAAATTTTGGGAATATTCAGAAACGAGTCATAAACTCTATTACTATTTTATCTTTTTCTGAAGTTTTGGCTATTCCTCCGTTACGATAGAAATACTTCTCGTAGTTGATGCGAATATCAGAGATGAAGGGCTTGGAAAGGCTCAGCGTGACACCTCCTGTAAGACGATGGCGCTTATAGTCGTTGATGATAAGCTCGCCCAGATCATCGTCGGTGGCATTGTAACGAGAGCCATCGCTGTGGTCGCTCATGAAGTCGTAGCGCAACAAGGGCGACACCTTTTTGATGAGGCGCGTGCGCACAGGGATGTCGTAGTTGATGAAGCCATCGAAGGCATGTACGTCGTGAAACGCATTGTGAGAGTAATGCTTGTAGAGATACTCCACCTCGGCAAGGAATCCACCCCGATGAAAGGTAAGACCTGCATCATACATGGTGACTGTCACATCGGAGGGCTTAATCTTCTGCGTACTCAGCACGAGGTTGACATTGGGGAAGAGAAACTGTGCCTTGGCTGAATAGTTGATACCCTTGGTCCAGTAGTCTTTCTGATTGGTGAGTCCTGAACCATTGAAGATGCCTGCATTCACCACGATGGGGAAACCTACGTTCCAGGTGTAACCCACCTCGGCTCCTACGTCGCGCACATTGCCCACCTGCTTGGCTATGAATGACCGATTGGCAAAATACTGCTGATGGGGCGAACGATGGGCATCGATGGTGAAAGGCACGCGCTCCTGACCGATGGTAAACTGCAAGGTGCTCCAGGGCTTGATGCGTGTGTAGGCATCAAGCATCTTGATCTTTCCTTCATCACAGAGATCAATCTCTGCCTTGTAGCTCACTTCGCGTGTGACATTACCCGAAACACTGACGCGCGCAGTGCGCACCTCGAAACGTCCCTCTCCCTCTTCGGTTTGATACTCATACTTCGAGCGGATGGTTCCGTTAATTTTAGGCATTCTGTCTACTTTCTCTTCTTCGCCATTGTCATACTTCTGTGCTTGGGCTGTCATCGCAAGTAACGAGAGCAGCAACAGCATGGTGGTCGTTTTCTTATTCATTATATTATTTTATTTGCTGATTTTTCTCGGCTGCAAAGTTATATAAAAAAAGTTACTATCATACGACACTGACGTTACAAAATAATGACAATCATGAAATACGATCACAACACACAAACTGTAACATCGTTGTAACATAATCGTCACAGACACGTAATCGACTTTACGCCCCTCTTTATGATTATCGTTGTACCTTTGCACCCAGATTGAATCGTCAAAACATTTTAAATTCAAAATAGATGAAAGAGAACAAGAAAGCAATCTTAGAGATTCTCAAGAAGAAATCTAAAAAGGATGGGAAATTTGAAAACTTAGTGCTCAACCTCGCCTTGCAGAAAATTGACAGCGACAGTTTTGAGTTTGATGGTGATGCTGTATATACTGCCGACAAAAAGCGACTGGTGTACTGCATGAGTCAGAATGAGCAGTTCACCATTCCAGAGGGAGTAATTATCATCGGAGAGATGGCATTTCGAGGCAAAAAACAACTCAAATATATCAATATCCCCAACAGCGTGAAAGAGATAGAGCACGATGCTTTCTATGATTGTGACGAACTGGATAACGTATTTATTCCTGCTGGCGTGAAAGAGGTGAAGAGCTATGCCTTCGCTGAGTGTGATAAACTCAAAAAAATAACCTTTGCAGGAACACCAAGCAAACTGAGCCGTCATGCCTTTGATGACTGCGACTTGCTTCACAACATCATAGTGCCTGAAGGTGCGGGCAAGTTCTTCCGCAAATCACTCCACTTTATCAATGGAGACACTGACTTCCTCGTTATCGAAAAGACTGAAAAAAAAGTAAACACACCTACTGCTCCCAAATCAGAAAAACAATCTAAAAAGAAAGAAGAAAAAGAAGTTTCTAAGAAGAAAGAGAATTCTAAAAAAGAGGAATAACTTAACTTCCAGAACGACCATAGGGAGTGATAACTTTTTTAACCTCAATCAATTCCCTCACTTGCGAAACTTGGAATAATAACCATTAGCTATTGCTTCAAATAGCCGTAGGGAGTAAGAACTTCGTATAGTCATCCAACTTCTTCGAAAAATATACTCTTAAAAATCTCTCAATACAACCACAAAAAAAAGTAAGATTATGACAAAGCTGGAAGTCATGAAAAAAGCATATGTAGAACGCGACGTGAGCTGGATGTATTTCAACCATCGCATCCTACAGGAAGCAGAAAAAGAGTTTGTCCCCCTGTTGGAACGACTCTCTTTCCTCGGTATCTACTCCAACAACCTCGACGAGTTCTTCCGTGTACGAGTGGCATCACTCAACCGCATGCTGGAACGCAAGCTCGACAAAGACACCGAACAGCAGATCAAGAAATCACTCAAAACCATCAATAAGCTCAATGAATCTTATTCCAAAGAATACACTGAGGCGGTGGATAAAGTTTTCGAAGAGTTGGAAACCCACAAGATTCGCCTCGTTACCGAAGCCAACCTCAACGACGAGCAGAAGGACTTCCTGTCGCAGTTCTTCTACGACAAACTCAATGGCTCTGTCAATCCCATCTGGCTGTCGGAAATAGAAGATCTCACTGTGCTGGAAGACAACCGCATCTACCTCATCGTCGAGAAATGCGAGAAGAAAGACAACAAGAAGAAATACGCCATCGTCAAAGTGCCCGACCGCATATACGGACGATGGGTGAAAATACCTTCCAGCGACGGCTTCGACAACATCATGTATCTCGACGATGTGATACGTTACTGTCTGCCACTGGTCTTCTTAGGGTTCAAAGAGAGCACCTACAGAGCCTACAGCTTCAAGTTCACCAAAGACGCTGAGATGGAGATGGACAACGATGCCGACTTTGGCACCATGGAGAAGATTGCCTTGGGTGTGAACAGTCGCAAGAAGGGCGAAGCCGTGCGCGTCATCTACGACCACGAAATGCCACGTGAGATGCAGCGAAAACTGCGCGACCGTCTCAACACCAAAGAGCTCGACGCCTCGCTTGCCGGTGGCAGATATCAGAACCACAAGGACCTGATGTCGTTCCCCGACTGTGGCCGCAATGACTTGAAATACGACAAGTGGACACCCATCATGAAGCCCGAGTTCGTATCCAATGAGAGCATCCTCGACCAGATACGCCAGAAAGACCGCTTCATCCATGTACCCTATCACAACTTCAACGGCTACATCCGTGTATTGCGCGAGGCAGCCATCAAGCCCGAAGTCAAATCCATCAAGACCACCCTCTATCGTCTGGCCAAGGACTCCAAGGTGGTCAAGGCACTCATCACAGCAGCCCGCAACGGCAAGAAGGTAACAGCCGTGGTAGAGTTGCTCGCCCGATTCGACGAGGAGAGCAACATCAAGTGGAGCAAGCGAATGCAGGAGGAAGGCGTCAACGTCATCTTTGGCGTGGAAGGACTGAAGATCCACTCCAAACTGCTCTACATAGAATCCAAGAAAGGCAACATTGCCTGCATCGGAACGGGCAACTTCCATGAGGGCAACGCCAAGATCTATACCGACTATCTGATGATGACAGCCCGTCCTAAAATCGTCAACGAGGTGGCAAAGGTCTTCGACTTCATCGACCGCCCCTTCTCCCCCTTCCGCTTCAGCGAGTTGCTCGTATCGCCCAACTCCATGAAGAGCCGCATACTCCGCATGCTCGACACCGAGATAAGGAATGCAAGCGAGGGCAAGGAGGCTTGGGTGAAGATCAAGATCAACCACATCACCGATACCGACATGGTGACCAAGCTCTACCAGGCCTCCAAGGCAGGCGTGAAGATAGACATCGTGATACGTGGCAACTGCTCACTCGTACCGGGCATCAAGGGCCTGAGCGAGAACATACGCTGTGTGGGCATCATCGACCGATACTTGGAGCACAGCCGCATCCTCATCTTTGCCAATGGCGGAAAACCAAGATACTTCCTTGGCTCTGCCGACTGGATGCCGAGAAACCTGCTGAACCGTATCGAGGTGCTTACCCCAGTGTACGACGAGGAGCTTCAGGCCGACCTGATGCGCACCATCTCTTATGGCATGAGAGATACCACGAATGGCCGCTTCGTCGACGGCAAGGGCACCAACAACTTTGTCGAGGGAGAGCCTTTCCGCAGTCAGCAAGAACTTTACAAGGAATACAAGAAGTAGAGTTAGAGAAGTTTTTTAAAAGAAGTTATAGAAGTTAAAGAAGTTATCACTCCCTTCGGTCGTTAGAAGTTAAAGCCAACAGCCTTGAGGGAATGGGGAAGGGTCAAGTCCACAAAAGCATATGGCTCTAACTTCTCTAACTTCTTTAACTTCCCTAACTTCTAAACATTAAACACTAAACACAACAATGAATTTAGCAGCAATAGACATCGGCTCCAACGGAGCCCGACTCCTCATCAAACGCTTCGACCCCGAAGCCCACAGAGAGGAAGACCGTATCAAGAAAGTCATGTTCATACGCGTTCCCCTTCGTTTGGGAAAGGACGTCTTCACCCTTGGAAAGATATCCAAGGAACGCGAAAAGATGATGCTCCACATGATGAAAGGCTTCAAGCAGTTTATGAAGCTCAACGATGTGGAAGCCTTCCGCGCCTGTGCCACATCGGCCATGCGAGATGCCGAGAACGGCAAGAAGGTACTCAAGAAAATAGAGAAACAGACAGGCATCAAACTCGAAATCATCAAGGGGCAAGAGGAAGCTCAACTGCTCTACAATAATCTGGTGGAAAAAACAGACTCCAACGAGGGCAACTTTGCCTATATCGACGTGGGAGGCGGATCTACGGAGGTGTCGCTCATACACGATGGTAATCTTGCCGAAAGTTTCTCCTACGACATGGGTACCCTGAGAATGCTCAGCGGAAGAGTGACGACAGAGACAGAAGAACTCTTCAAGCAAAACCTCACTAAATACGCACAGCAGTATGGTAACATACAAATCATCGGTTCGGGTGGAAACATCAACAAACTCAACAAACTGGCTCGACACAGCAAAAACGCAAACAAAGTGCTGACACTCGCAGAACTGAAACGGCTACACCAAATGATGCAGCCACTGAGCATCGAGGAACGGGAGATTTCATTCTGCCTGAAAGAAGACCGAGCTGACGTCATCATACCTGCTGCAGAAATCTTCATCAAAGCCTGCGAATACTTGCAATGCGACTCCATCATGGTACCTAACATATCGCTCGCCGACTCCATCGTTGACGGACTCTACGAGAAAACCCAGCAAGCTAAGGATTAATACTCCTTTGCCCGTTGGGCTTTTCTTTTTTATGCTCCAAAAGCTTATCTACACGCGACTACGAAAGACACGTTTATCCAAAAAAGTGCTGATTTATTTGTGTAATACACAAAAAAATACTACTTTTGCGCCTGTGTTCCTTACGTAACACTAACAAACTTAGATAATAATAACAATAACCAATTTATTAATATGAGTTTAAAAATTGTAGTACTTGCCAAGCAAGTACCTGACACAAGAAATGTGGGTAAGGATGCGATGACCGCTGAAGGTACAGTAAATCGCGCCGCCCTTCCTGCAATCTTCAATCCTGAAGATTTGAACGCATTGGAGCAGGCTCTTCGATTGAAAGAGCAGAATCCTGGTTCTACTGTTGGTATTCTTACTATGGGTCCTCCACGTGCTGGAGAAATCATTCGCCAGGGTCTTTATCGTGGTGCAGATACGGGTTGGTTGCTTACCGACCGTCTCTTTGCTGGTGCGGATACATTGGCTACTTCCTATGCCCTTGCTACTGGAATCCAGAAGATTGGTGACGTTGACATCGTGATCGGTGGTCGCCAGGCTATCGATGGTGATACAGCTCAGGTGGGTCCTCAGGTGGCTCAGAAGCTGGGCTTGAACCAGGTAACCTACGCTGAGGAAATCCTCAAGGTAGAGGATGGCAAGGCTACTATCCGCCGCCTCATCGATGGTGGTGTTGAGACCGTAGAGGCTCCATTGCCACTGGTAATTACCGTAAACGGAAGTGCTGCTCCATGTCGCCCATGCAACGTGAAGCTCGTGATGAAATACAAATACGCTACTTGCCCTATGGAGCGCAAGGGTGATGAGCCTTGGGCCAACCTCTATGAGGAGCGTCCTTACCTGACTCTGAACCAGTGGAGCGTGGCCGATGTTGACGGCGACCCTGCACAGTGCGGTTTGAGCGGTTCACCTACCAAGGTGAAGGCCGTGAAGAACATCGTGTTCCAGGCTAAGGAAAGCAAGACCTTGACCAGCAGCGATGAGG
>USOQ01000048.1 GCA_900556395.1 Candidatus Segatella caccae
AATGACCACACTGGTCAGACTGGATTCAAAATATGCCCCTTTTTAAAGTGGGCTCTTCACTGAAGTTTCGCAAATGGGGAAGTTAAAAAGACCCATTACCCGATAATCTGCAAGATATCGTTCAGCGAGCGCAGGAACGGACCGCTGTGCTCCAACTTGATGGTGCACATGGCAGCAGCAAACTTGCCAGCTTCTAAGGGCGAAGCCCCTTGCAGCCTTCTGTATAGATATCCTGCCGAATAAGTGTCGCCACATCCCGTAGCGTCCACCACCTCGTGAGGCTTATATGCAGGCACCTCGTAGAAGGTTTGGTCCACATAGATGAGCGACCCCTCGCTTCCTAAGGTGATGATCACCTCCGTCACGCCCCACGAGTGCAGCAGCAGTGCTGCCTGGCGTGGATCTTTCAGTCCCGTGATAGTCTCCATCTCCGTTTCGTTCACCTTCAGATAATAGGTATTTCTGAGCACTTTCAGTTTGTCTTGCCAGTCTATGGGGTAAACCTTTTCACCTCTCACCTCACGTAGATATCCCTGCACATCTATCGACACTCTGCCCTTTGAAGCCAAAAACTTCACCACCTCGGGCGAGAAATCATCACTCAGCAGACTTCCGAGGTGGAAAACCTTAGCCTTCACATCTTTCAAACTCTCGATGCAGAAAGGGTCAGCCTTGGCAAGCACCCTCTGCTTACGTTCATTCTGATTCGCCCCATAGTATCGGTTTTCAAAGAACACCGTGTTGCGCGAAGGGAATAGTGCCACCTGGATGCCCGCCTCTCGCATCTTCTTCACTGGTTCATCATCAGCAGGATTCATAGAAGTCACCAGTGAGAAAGTGACATCCTTGGGCAATTGGTTGATGGCATAAGCAAAGTAAAAAGAGGTTCCTCCCGCCATATATACCGTATGGTGAGGTGTCACTATTTTGTCTTTCGTAATATGTCCAATGCAACAAATATCAGTCATTTTTTCTTTCTTTTAGTATTATTACTGAAGTTTCACCAGTTCAGAAGTTATAGGAGTTAATGAAGTTATCACTCCCTTCGGTCGTTAGGGAAGTTATAGCTAATGGGTTCTCAAGCCAAGCCCTCTTCATGCAAGCGAGTGCAAAGTTACCACAATTCATTGAAACAACAAACATTTTTAGCCGATAATATTCGTTGTGAGCGCACGAAAGCTACCGATTTTTAGCGTCCGCCAAGTGCTGCCTGACCCTCTCAGCCTCTTCGTGCAGCCCCTCACTGCGCGTCCATTGTTCTGCATTTGCATATTTTCTGAAAATTAATACCCAATCTTTTGCTCAATCGGAAAAATGCTGTACCTTTGCAGTAGAATTCAAACAAAATAATAAAAAAAATTTCGCACGCGACAGGAGTTTATTGATACCCTCATCTTCAAAAACAACTCTAACTCCTCAACCAGGCGAAACACAGAATATGATTGAAAAATAAGAACGTCATGTGGTTTGATGGATTAATCTACAATCATTCGGCGGTGCAGGGCATCGTCATCCTTTCACTGATCTGCACATTGGGTCTTGCCCTTGGCAAGATTCGAGTACGAGGCATCTCTCTTGGCATAGCCTTTGTGTTCTTTGTAGGCATTATAGCCGGCCATTTGGGTCTGACGATAGATCACGACATGCTTGAGTTTGCCGAGAGTTTCGGTCTCACCATGTTTGTTTACGTCTTAGGACTCTATGTAGGTCCCAACTTCTTTGGCTCCATGCGACACGAAGGCATCTCGCTCAATCTGTGGTCTATGGCAGTCATCCTGGTGGGTACACTCTTCTCCTTAGCATTGTGTTGGCTACTGCCCGTGAGCCTACCCGACATGGTGGGCATTCTTTGCGGAGCCACCACCAATACGCCCGCCCTTGGTGCTGCCCAGCAAGCCCTGCAGCTGCAGAACCTTCCCAGCGGAGGAGCCGCCTTGGGCTGTGCTGTCACCTATCCCTTGGGCGTCGTAGGTGTCATCCTCGCTATGATGATGCTTCGAAAGCTCTTTGTCAAGCCTGCCGATCTCGAGATACGCCGCAACGATGAAGACGACCACACCGCTGTGGGACAATACATCATCGTCAATCCTGCCCTCAATGGCAACACCATAGCCGAGATATCGATGCTCACTCATCGCAAGTTCATCATCTCGCGCGTATGGCGTGGCGACCAAGTCATCGTTCCCCAGGCCGACACCGTACTGCACACCAACGACAGCGTGCTCGTGGTGACCAATAAGGACGAAGTCTCTGCCATGTCGATACTCTTTGGCAAGAAGGTGGACAAAGACTGGAATCGCGACAAGGTAGACTGGAATGCCATTGACTCCAAGGTAGAGAGCCGCATCATCGTTGTCACCCGTCCTGGGCTTAACGGCAAGCGTCTGGGCCATCTCTCCATGCGCAACACCTATGGCGTCAACGTGAGCCGAGTGCTGCGTGGCGATATCCGCCTCCTTGCCACCGACGACCTACGCCTGCAGTATGGCGACCGCCTCACCGTGGTGGGCGACCCCACCAGCATCGACCATGTGGAGCAGTTCTTGGGCAATGCCGTCAAGACGCTTAATGAGCCCAACCTCGGTGCCATCTTCCTCGGTATCATCCTCGGTCTGGCGGTGGGTACCATTCCCTTCAATCTTCCAGGCATGACAGCCCCCGTTCGCTTAGGCATCGCAGGCGGTCCTATCGTCATGGGCATCCTCATCGGTGCCTTAGGTCCTCGCGTACATTTCATATCTTATATGACGCGCAGTGCTGGTCTGATGCTTCGCGAGTTGGGCTTAGCCCTCTATTTAGGATGCTTAGGCTTAGAGGCTGGCGGCCAGTTCTTCGAGACCGTCATTCGTCCAGAAGGTTTGATGTGGGTAGGCATCGGTTTTGCCATTACCGTCGTCCCCGTCCTCCTCGTGGGTCTCATCATTCTGAAGACCAAGAAGTACGACTTCGGTAGCATCTGTGGCATTCTCTGTGGCAGCATGGCCAATCCCATGGCGCTCACCTATGCCAACGACACGATTCAGGGCGATACCCCCAGTATCAGTTACGCCACGGTCTATCCCCTCGGCATGTTTGTCAGGGTCATTATCGCCCAAGTGCTGATCATGTTCTTTGTATAAGATATCCTCCTCACGCTCTTCTCTTCTAATAGTCCTTTATCATATTACAGAAGTTCGCATGTACGGAAGTTATAGTAGTTAAAGAAGTTATCACTCCCTTCGGTCGTTGGAAGTTATAGCCAAAAGCCTTTTTGGTTGTATATTTAGCAATAAAGCATATGTCTTCAACTCCTTTAACTCCTTTAACTTCCCCATTTGCGAAAGTTGAATTATTAGAAGTCAGCCAAACTCTCAAAGAAGAGCTGCTTGCCCGTAAGCGGATGTCTCAGACTGATGGCTTCGGCATGCAGAAAGAGGCGCCTTGCCTGTTCGTTGCCGTAGAGCGGATCGCCCACGATGGGCGCATGCAGTCCCTCTCCGTGCGCACAGTGCACGCGCAACTGGTGTGTTCGCCCCGTTTTGGGGTAGAGGGCGATTCTCAGGTGTGTGTCGTCGATGCGGCTTATCACCCGAAACTCCGTTACCGCCTCCTTACCCTGCTCCCTACTCACGATTTGTCGAGGACGGTCCAGATAGTCGGGCATGATGGGCAGGCAGATTGTTCCCTCTTGTGCGAAACTGTCGGCTGCCGTCTTGTCATGGCAGCCGATGATGGCGACATATCTCTTCTCCACCTGTCTGCCAACAAACTGCTCTTGTAGTCGATGATAAGCAAACTCCGTCTTCGCCACAACCATCAGTCCACTCGTCGACATGTCGAGCCTATGAACGATGATAGGTCCCGTGGCATGAGGCCATCGTCTTCTCATCACAGCAAACACCGAGTCACCCCCATTCTTCCCAGGCACCGATAGCATGCCCGCGGGCTTGCAAACTACAGCCATCTGCTCATCCTCATAGAGCGTGGCAAGCTCAGCGTCGCACACCTCCTGGCGTTGGCAAGAAGCCTCAGGCAACATCCATTGCAGGATGGGCTTGCACTTCCCATTGCAGGCAGGGTAGAAGTTCAGGTGGTGGCGTATCTCCTCCTTCGGACTCTCTCCCCACCAGAACATAGCCATCTGCAGCGGTCGATAACCCTGCTCGTAGGCATACTGCAACAGTTTGGGCTCGCAACATTCACCACTGCCCGCAGGCGGAATCTTCGAAGCCGTGTCCTCGAAGATCTCCAAGAGGTTCTTGCGCTCGCCCCTTGCGTTGAGCATATCGAATTGCCCAAACAACCATCTCTGCAGACGGTCGGAGAGCTCTTTGCGTAGCAGTTTCTTGTCGCTGATGTCTTTCATCCTCCTCTCATATTCCACCTCCACATCATCCTTCCTGTCCAGCTCTTTCTTTAGCCTTCTCAGCTGAGCCTTCATAAACTGGCTCTCCTTCACCATCTCAGCCACTTCCTCTTCGCTCATGCCACCCTGCTCACGCCGTGCGTCGCGCTTCGCCTTAGCAGCCCTCATTTCATGCTGATAGGCATCGATGGTCTGCTGTCGCAGAGCCTTCTGCGAGTCTATATACTTCTTCATCTCCGCCAGCCGCTCGTCGCCCTCCATGAGGCGCAGAGCCTTGTTGATGCCTGTTATCTCATCCTCGTGCCGTCTGAAGTAACCCTCAGGCTGCAGATAGTCGAAGACCGCAGGCACAAAACCCTCCCAGTCGCTCTTTCCACCTATCTGTCCACTATAGGCAGCCATGTAGCCCACCCGTGGCACAGCGTCCTCGCCAGGCCTCTCAGGTTTTTGGGGGCTCTCCACGATCAGCACACCAAACATCTTTCCACGGTCTATCTCCTCGCGCCAATCGTCACGCTTAGCGAGTTCCTGCTGCAGCTCCTTGCAAGCCAAGATGCAGAGCGGGTGCGGTTGATAACAGAGCGGATTGTTCATCGTCTGCGGCACTTCAACGCCCGACGACTCATCAACGTATAAAGGTCGGAAAATCATATTCATATCATTTTTTATTCCTGCAAAGATACGATTTTTTTACCGAATCCTTGGTCAGGTCTTCGAAATATTCTACCTTTGCATCCACAATCCAGGAGTATATTATTTTTTTTTACCCATGCCCACCACACATCTCTATCACCTCTATCATCTCGTCGCATTCCTCACCGTAGCGATATGGGGCACCACGTTTGTGTCCACCAAAGTGCTGATGCTTCACGGACTTAGCCCTGCTCAGATCTTCACGCTTCGTTTCGCCATCGCCTATGTGCTGATGCTCAGCATCCATCACAAGCGTCTCTTCGCTGACACATGGCGCGACGAACTGATGCTGATGCTGTTGGGCGTCACGGGCGGCTCGCTCTACTTTCTGAGCGAGAACGAAGCCATGAACTTCACCACCGCCACCAACACCTCCCTCATCGTCTGCTCCTGTCCCCTCTTTGCTACGCTGCTCGTGCGTCTCGTCTATCGTTCCAGCCGCATCCATGTGCTACAACTGTCGGGTTCGCTCTTAGCCTTTGCTGGCATGGTGATAGTCGTGCTCAATGGTCGTTTCGTGCTCCATCTCTCGCCCGTAGGCGATGCCTTAGCCTTTACCGCCTGCATGTGTTGGGCCATCTATTCCCTGCTCATGAAGACGATGTCCCACAAGTACAGTGCAGCATTCATCACGCGCAAGGTCTTCTTCTATGGCGTCCTCACCATCTTGCCCTATTATGCTGTGGTGCCTGGCTTCCCCAGTGTAGCCACCCTCACGCAACCCGTTGTTCTTGCCAATCTTCTCTTCTTAGGATGCTTGGCGTCGATGGTTTGTTTCCTCACCTGGAACTGGTGTATCTCTAAGTTGGGAGCCGTGAAAGCCACCAACTGGGTTTATTTCAATCCCATCACTACCATGGTCTTCGCCTCGTGGGTATTGGGCGAAAAGATTACCCTTTACTTCCTCCTGGGTGCCGTCTGCATCCTCGCTGGCATGTTCTTAGCCGACCGCAAGACAGCATAGCTGCCACTGGGAGGACGTGATGTTAATGTTTACTGGGGAGGGCGTGGCATCTTGCCCGCCCCTTATCAAGCAGTTTATAACTCAACTTCCCCAACTTCTCTAACTTCCGTACATACGAAACTTCAGTTTATAAGCAATAACAATCCTATATTTCTAAACGTTAAAAACCCATAACTTTCGCCAAATATTTCCCTTAAAACTTGCAACTTTGTAAAATTTACAATATCTTCGCACTATCAATTCACATTAATAACAACAAAAACAGAAACATCATGAAAGAACTAAAAGGAACCAAGACCG
Source organism: Candidatus Segatella caccae (assembly GCA_900556395.1). Lineage (GTDB taxonomy): Bacteria > Bacteroidota > Bacteroidia > Bacteroidales > Bacteroidaceae > Prevotella > Prevotella caccae. The sequence goes on from USOQ01000048.1 coordinate 6,303, forward strand.
AGCAAAACCTTTGGGAAGCCTTCGCAGGCGAATCGCAAGCACGCAACAAGTATACCTACTTTGCCAGCAAAGCCAAGAAAGATGGTTACGTACAGATAGCCAACATCTTCGAGGAGACAGCAGCCAATGAGAAAGAGCATGCCAAGCTATGGTTTAAGTATCTTCAGGGAGGCGAGATCAAGAGTACAGCCGAAAACCTCTTAGCCGCTGCCGAGGGCGAGAATGGCGAGTGGACCGATATGTATAAGCGCATGGCAGAAGAAGCCCGTGCCGAGGGTTTCGACGAGATAGCCTCCAAGTTTGCGATGGTGGCAGAGATAGAGAAGCACCATGAAGAGCGTTATCGCAAACTCCTGAAGAATGTAGAAGACAAGGTTGTCTTTTCGCGCGATGGCGATTGCATCTGGCAGTGTGCCAACTGTGGACACATCGTTGTTGGTAAGAAAGCTCCCGAGGTATGCCCCGTTTGCAACCACCCACAGAGCTACTTCCAGATAGAAGCAAAAAATTATTAACTCAACTTTCGCAAATGGGGAAGTTAAAGAATTTAAAGAAGTTAGAGAAGTTAAAGCCATATGCTTTATAGCTAAATATACAACAAAAAGGCTATTGGCTATAACTTCTAACGACCGAAGGGAGTGATAACTTCTTTAACTACTATAACTTCCGTACATGCGAACTTTGATTATTAAGCCTAAGCAACTCTGTGTAGTGTTTAATGTTTAGTGTTTGCGAGCTTCCCCGCACGTAAGCATTAAGCACTAAACATTATACATTATATTAAACTTCTTTAACTACTATAACTTCCGTACATGCGAAACTTCAGTCACTAATCCGAGGTACGTATTTCACGATTACCTTAGGCATCGCATAACGCTCCAATTCCTCCTCGCTAACCCACACGTACCCATCAGGCAATGCTGGCCGTGATGTCACATCAAGCACATAGAAGTCGACCAACAAGATGCGATGCGTCAACACATGCTTCACCCCCTTAGCCACAAGCCGTAGCACAGGCAGCTTACTATCGCATTTATCAGCCGGGAAATCCATATCAGCCGGGAAGCCTTCGCCTTGTCGCAGCAGCACCTCCGCACCATCCACTTCCGAGCACTTCGAGTACAACATCCGCGCTATCTCCTCAGGCGACGAAGCCCTCTCATCAGCTACCGACGCATTAAACGGTTCCCATAGCCCCTGCCAGATGTCGCCTTTGCTCCTCCTGTGAATCGCCGTCATGGGCACGCCATCGCCCCGCTCCCAACATCTCACAAAGACATACGCCAAGTGGCGCTCTCTCACCTTGACAGTCTTCAGTTTCACGGGCAGCACATCCACCCTTCCCGAACGAAAAGCCGCACACGACACCATGAGCGGACATTCGGCACACCTTGGTGCCATCGGCGTACACACCATCGCGCCAAAGTCCATGATGCCCTGGTTGTAAGCCACCGCCTCCGACTGCGGCAAGAGCGACTGCGCCAGCTCTGCAAACACTCTCTTCCCCTGCGACGAGTTGATCGGAACATCAATATCGAAGTAGCGCGCCAGCACCCTGTACACATTACCATCCACCACAGCAGCAGGCACACCAAAGGCAAAGCACGCTATCGCCGCCGCCGTATAGTCGCCCACACCCTTCAGAGCCTTGATGCCCTTCAGCGAGTCAGGAAATCGCCCCATCGCCACGACCTGTCGAGCCGCCTCATGCAGATTTCTCGCCCTCGAGTAGTAGCCCAGTCCCTGCCACATCCTCAGCACCTCGTCCTCGTTTGCCGCAGCCAGCGCCTCCACCGAGGGCCATCGCTCCATCATCCTCTCCCAGTAAGCCTGTCCCTGCACGATGCGCGTCTGTTGCAGAATCACCTCGCTCAGCCAGATGGCATAGGCATCCTTTGTGTGGCGCCAGGGCAAATCCCTGCCACACTCACCAAACCATGAAACTATCGTAGAAGCAAACATACTTATTATATATATAGTCGTTGAAAGAAAAAAGGGATAAGTCCCCTTAAGGCCTGCACAGCACGCCGCACACCCTGTCTTGGAAACGCCGCGCGTTCTCTCCGTGCATCACCCCATTGTTCAGCACGACGAAGCAGAGATCATGACCATTCGCCGCAGTGCAGAACCCCGCCAGCGTGATGATGCCCGTGAGCGTACCCGTCTTGGCCCTCACGTTGCCACTCGCCAGCGACCTCCTCATGCGCTTGCGCAGCGTCCCGTCGACGCCCGCGATAGGGAGCGACGCTCTCAAGTGCGGATAAATATTCTCGTTGCGGTAGGCATATCGCAGCAGCAAGCACTCTTGCTCCGCACTGAGATAGTTGTATAGCGACAGTCCTGAACCATCCGCCAACCTACATCTCGAAGCGTCCAGTCCCAACTTTCTCAAGAGCATCTTCTCCACACCCCTTGCGCTCTTCGCACTGGCAGGGCGATAGCCTGTCGATGCAGCTATCTGATAGTACATACACTCCGCATACAGATTATCACTCTCCTTCATCATCCTGTGCAATATCTGGTCCATCGTGTGAAATCGCGTACACACCGAGAACGAAGCCTCTGGGCAGCGCTTCACCATCGGCGAGTCCACCTCGAGCACGATGCCCGCCTCTCGCATCCTGTCTACCAATCGCTCCATAAACCCATCCTTGCGAGCAAAGACCAAGGGCGAAAGCACCGGGTTATCATCATCCCAACACCATCCCTCGCCCAGCAAGTCGTCGTCCTTCATTGAGCGGTCGGCATACACCGCGCCCCTGATCGTGTCCACCCCCATGTCGAGCAGACTGTTCACAAAAGCCTTCATGTCGTCGTTGTTAAACTTAGGGTCCATACCACCCACGCAATACACATCTCCCATCAGCACTCTGTCCACTATCTTACCCGTATATCTCAGCTGGGTCTTAAACTGGTAAGACCCGCCCAGTTTGTCGAGCGCAGTGATGGCAGTGAGCAACTTCATCGTACTGGCAGGACGCATCAGCTGCCTCTCCCTATGCCGATACACACACGAGTCAGCCTGTAAGTCCCACACCATCATCGCTACTTGCGACGTCTCAAACATATCATCCTTCAGCAGCCTATCGAGCGCCATCCTCATCGATTCAGGCCAGGGCAGGCGCAAGGAGTCTGTCGGTAGCGAGTCTGTCGTCAGCGAGTCTGTTGGCAACGTGTCCCCCTCTAAGGAGTCTGCGTCGAGCACCTCTACCTTAGTCTCCACCACCTCATCATCGAGCACCCGTTGCGCCATCATCGGCATGCCCATCATCATCATTGCCAGCCAAGCCAGCACACCATATCTCAATCTATTCATTGTCTCTTTCTGATTTCGTTAACAAAAGCCTCCTCATTATCGGGCACCACCGTCACTATATTGCCATGCCCATACTCTATTACCAGGCACCAGTCGAGCCCACAAAACGTCTTTGCCCGATACATCTCCACGATGTCGCAGACAGGCACATTTTTGTTACTCGCAAATCGCCCCTCGTCGATGACCAGAAATTCCATCTCCTCCTCCCTGTCTATCGGCTTCACCCGCTTGAAGGTGTACGACGTATGCAGAATACGCTCCATCATCCCAACGATGACAATCACCACGAAGATAGCAATGATAGCCAATTTTATCCAGAAGAAATACAGAGCCAGCGCCCCAAAGACCCCCATCCCACATTTAGCAGGCAGCGTCAAGCGTTTATGAAAAGTTCTATCAGCCATAAGTAAAGTTCATTCCATATAATACAAAAAATCGATGCAAAATTACAAAAAATAAGTCTTTTCCTACTCGTTTTAAAGATAAATTATTACTTTTGCACTCATTAAAGGATACAATCCACAAATTCGTTATAAAGCAAGCCCAATGGTTTATAAGTATGATTTTCTGATTATCGGTGCAGGAGTTGCCGGTATGAGTTACGCCCTCAAAGTAGCAAGGGCACATAAGGGAAAAGTGTGCATGATATGCAAGACCTCTCTCGACGAAGCCAACACGTCATTTGCACAAGGAGGCGTAGCCTCGGTCACCAATCTCGCAGTCGACAATTTCGACAAGCACATTCAGGACACTATGATAGCTGGCGATTACATCAGCGACTATCGTGCTGTGAAGCAAGTCGTCACCAAAGCGCCAGCCCAGATACAAGAGTTAGTGCAGTGGGGTGTCAACTTCGATAAGCAGCAAGACGGTCAGTTCGACCTCCATCGAGAGGGTGGCCACAGCGAGTTTCGCATCCTCCACCATGCCGACGACACTGGAGCCGAGATACAGCGCGGCCTCATGGAAGCCGTGCGCAACAATCCCGACATCGACATCAAGGAGAATCACTTTGCCGTCGAGATCATCACACAGCACCATTTAGGCGCACGCGTCACCCGTCGCACACCCTACATCAACTGCTATGGCGCCTATGTCCTCAACCCCGACACGCAGAAGGTAGACACCTATCTCAGCAAGGTCACCGTGATGTGTACTGGCGGTTGTGGTGCCGTATATCAGACCACCACCAATCCCGTCATAGCTACAGGCGATGGCGAGGCCATGGTCTATCGTGCCAAGGGTACTGTAGCCGACATGGAGTTTGTGCAGTTCCACCCCACAGCCCTCTATCATCCAGGCGAGACCCATCCCGCTTTCCTCATCACAGAGGCAATGCGCGGCTATGGTGGCATCCTGCGCCTCCCCGACGGCACAAGCTTCATGGAGAAATACGACAAGCGTCTCAGTCTTGCCCCTCGCGACATCGTGGCTCGAGCCATCGACAAGGAGATGAAAATGCACGGTCTCGACCACGTCTGTCTCGACGTCACCCACAAAAACCCCGAAGAGACGAAGCATCACTTCCCCAATATCTATGCCAAGTGCCTGAGTATCGGCATCGACATCACCAAAGACTACATCCCCGTGCGCCCAGCAGCCCATTACATGTGTGGCGGCATCAAGGTCGACCTCAACGGCTGTTCCAGCATCAACCGCCTCTATGCCTTAGGTGAGTGTTCCTGCACAGGGCTTCATGGCGGCAACCGCTTGGCGAGCAACTCACTCATTGAGGCTGTCGTCTATGCCGACACAGCAGCCCAGCACAGCATAGAACATGTCGACGAATACGATTTCAACGACAAGGTGCCCGCATGGAATGACGAAGGCACCCTCACCAACGAGGAGAAGGTACTCATCACGCAGAGTGTCAAGGAGGTGGGCGAGTGTATGAGCAATTACGTAGGCATCGTCAGGAGCGACTTGCGCCTCAAGAGAGCCTGGGACCGCCTCGACCTCTTATACGAAGAGACCGAAAACCTCTTCAAGCGAGTTAAGGTGAGCAAGGAACTATGCGAGCTACGCAATATGATTAATGTAGGCTATCTCATCACACGCATGGCTATAGAAAGAAAAGAAAGTCGAGGATTACATTACACCATCGACTATCCTGTGCATGCGTATGATAAAAAATAAGAACTGCCGAGAGGCAGGAGAGGAATAAAATCTGAGCTGCTTTTGGGAAGTAGCTCAGATTTTCTATAGAAACTACTTGAAACTTACAAAACTAATAATAAAAACCTATCAAAACAATGAAACAAATCATCAAATTCTGTGTAATCTCCCTTTTACTGATTATCCATGAGGGAACAATATTTGGACAAACTTTTAAAAAAGTCACTAACATTTCAGAACTACAAAATGGAGATGTCATAGCCATCGTAAATGAAAAAAATAATCAAGCCTTAAGTACAACTCAAAACGAAAAAAATCGGAAAGCAACTCCTATTACAATCAAAGATGGTTGTTTTACCAGTACTACTTCTGTGCAGGAAATAACATTGGAAAGCTATAATAAGAATTGGTATCTAAAAGTCGGAACAGATGATTATCTTTACGCAAATGGAGTAAAAGACGGAAAAGGCGAAAAAGGCGCAACTTTAAAAAAAATAGATAAAAATAAAAGAGATAAGTATAGTAGAGCCTCTATTACTTTCTCTGGAGGTAATGCTTTGATTAATTTTTTAGGGGGAAACTTTTACAATCAAATAGGTTACTATAATCAAGGTGAATTGTTTTCGGCATATCAAACAAGTAGTCAGTCAACAGTTCAAATCTATAAGAAGCAATCTGGTGGATTAATGGCTTCTTCTTTGTCTTTTGGTTCGACTATTGATAATCATACCTTTTTCAAAAATGCAGGAGATAAATTCACTTTGCTTGCAACGTTAACCCCAACCATCAAAGGCGCAACCATCCAATACACCAGTAGCAATCTTTCTGTGGCAAGTGTAAACGAAAAAACTGGTGAGGTGACAGTCCTTCGTGAGGGTGAATCAGAGATTACGGCTTCTTTCGCTGGTAATAATACTTATCATCCTTCTTCTGCTTCTTATACTATTCATGTAAACAAGGAGGGCTTTTTCGACTTTACGCAAACAGTGAATGACTATGGGTCGGAGTGTACACCAGGCTCGCCGTCATATACCTATAACTCAACCTGGAAGGCAGGCAAAGTAACTCTTACGACAGATAAATCAGAAGGTGTGGGCTTTCGTTGGTGGAAAAATACTGATGACACATATGATTTTCGCGCATACAGCTATAGTGTTTTTACGATTTCTGTGGCTGAAGGCTATTATATTACCTCTATTGTATTAAAAGGCACTATTCCTTCGTCTTCGTTACAAGCTAATGATGAAGACATCGAAAACGGGAAATGGAGTGGTATATCGCAGTCTGTTGTATTTAAGCCATCTACCACTTTATATATAAAGTCTATAACCGTCAATTACACCCAACAACAGGAGAGTCTTACAACTGCAGCATCGGGCTTTGCAACCTACGTTGCAGATTATCCTGTAGACTACAGCAAATTAGGTTTGACGGTGTACGAGGTGGCGGTGAACCAGGAACAAACAGGGGTTGTCTATAGGCCTTTTGTTGGAGCAGTTCCTGCGGGGATGGCTGTTCTTGTGCAAGGGGTGCCTAACAAGGAATATTCGCTGACACCAGCAACAGTGGCTGATCATTCGTACAAGACAGACTTGAGAGCTTCGGACGGGACAGTTAAAGCTGCCGATAGTGAGATCTATGCTTTTGCTACGTTGAGGGGTGTTTCTGGTTTTAAACTGGTTACTGATGGTGTGGTTATTCCAGCAAAGAAGGGATACTTAAAATTGACTTCTGCTGGCAGTGCCAAGAATTTCTTTGCTTTCGATGATGTAGATACTGGCATCGGGCATATCGATGCTAATAATATGGGCACGACATCAGTCGTCTATAATCTGGCAGGACAACGTGTGGATAAGTACTATAAGGGTATCGTCATCGAAAATGGTAAGAAAATAATTCGTAAATAATACTCTATACTGAAAAACTAATCTTTTAATGAATTAAAAATGGATATGAAAAATTACACGAATCCTGCTATTGAAATAGTAAAGATGGAAATGGTGAATGTGATAGCTGCCAGTCCTAATAGTGACTTCAATGACCAGGATAAAATTGAAATTCAAGAACAGATAGAGGCTAAACCGTATGAGAATGGCATGGATGTGAAGCTTTGGGAGGAGGAGTGGTAATTTTTTAATGTTTAATGTTTACGGGTAGGGAGACTCTTGAGTTGCTTATGGCGGGCTCCCCAGTAAACACTAAACATTAAGACTCCCTCCCCAGTGCGGGCTTAGTTTGTGACTGATGAAGATAAAAAAGCCTCATGTTTCGTTGAGTGAACATGAGGCTTTTTGTATATACCTATGTGCTGCTTGTGAGCAGAGGGATTACTTAGCTGCTAAGACTTCTATCTCGACGAGGGCACCCTTAGGCAACTTCTCTACGGCTACGGCAGAGCGGGCTGGATAGGGCTTGCTGAAGAACTCGGCGTAAACCTCGTTCATGGCGGCAAAGTCGTCCATGCTGTTGAGGTATGCTGTGGTCTTTACGACGTGGCTGAGGTCGGTACCTGCTGCCTTGAGGATGTTCTGGGCATTGGTGAGGCTCTGACGGGTCTGCTCCTTGATGCCGCCTTCTACAAACTGACCTGTGGTGGGGTCGATGGGTATCTGTCCTGAGGCAAATACAAATCCGTTTACTTCGATGGCCTGGCTATAGGGTCCGATAGCGGCAGGCGCGTTGTCTGTGTGAATTGCGTTCATATTGATATGATTTTTTAGAAATTAATAATATAGATATTCTCTTGCTGGGGGCTGTCGTGTCGCTGCTGTTGCAGGGTGCGATGCTCTTTTTTAGACGATGTATAGATGAAACCCCTTGGCTTCGAGGGCACCCTTAATCTCCTTGACGTGGGAGGCGTCGCGGGTCTCCATGGTGAGGCGTAGCACGCATGAGTTGACTTTCTGTCGGTTGGCAGAGCGATCGTGGTGAACGCCTGTGATGTTGCCACCCAAGCTGGCGATGACGGAGCATACCTCTACGAGTTCGCCAGGCTTGTCGTCGAGCTCCATCTCGATGGTGCAGAGACGTCCGCTTTTGGCGAGTCCACGGGTGATGACGCGATTGAGGATAGTCACATCGATGTTGCCGCCACTAACGATGCAGATGGTCTTCTTGCCCTTGATGGGCACCTTGTTGTACATCACTGCTGCCACACTGGCTGCTCCTGCACCCTCGGCTACCATCTTCTCGCTCTCGATGAGTTTGAGGATGGCTGCGCATATCTCGTCTTCGCTCACGGTGACAATCTCGTCAACGTACTTGGAGCAAGTCTCGAAGGTGAGCTTTCCTGGCTCCTTCACAGCGATGCCATCGGCCACGGTGGCTACGGAGGGGAGTTTCTCTTGCTTGTGGTCGTGAAGGCTTTGCACCATGCTGGCTGCGCCTTCAGCCTGTACACCATAGATCTTGACCTTGGGGTTGAGCGACTTGATGGCGAAGGCGATGCCTGAGATGAGTCCGCCACCGCCTACGGGGACAACGACGGCTTCGACGTCGGGCAGCTGGTCGAGGAGCTCGAGGCCTATGGTGCCTTGTCCGGCTATGACGTTCTCGTCGTCGAAGGGGTGGACGAAGGTATAGCCGTGTTGGTCGCGCAACTCGAGGGCTTTCTGATAGGCATCGTCGTAGACGCCTGGCACGAGGCATACCTCGGCTCCTAAGCGCTTGGTGGCTTCTACCTTAGAGATGGGGGCACCCTCGGGCAGGCAGATAAGGCTCTTCACGCCTATGGCTGTGGCGCCTAATGCAACGCCCTGTGCGTGGTTGCCTGCGGAGCAGGCTATCACTCCCTTCTGTTGTTCTTCGGGGGTGAGTTGCGATATCTTGTAGTAGGCTCCTCGCACCTTAAATGATCCTGTCATCTGTAGACACTCGGGTTTCAGATAGACGTCACTCTCTGGGTTGATTCGTGGGGTGTGAACCAGCTCAGTCTTTCTTATCACTTTGCTCAGCACGAAGCGAGCTTTGTAGAAATTGTCAAGCTGTAACATAATTATATTTAGTGTTTAGTGTTTACTTGGCAGGTTCTTGAGTTGCTTACGGGGGGCTTGCACTGGGGAGGGCGTGGCATCTTGCCCGCCCGTCATCATCCTGCTAAATATATTTTTACAATACCTTTTCTTGGTGTTTATGGGCGGGCAAGATGTCGCGCCCTCCTCAGTAAACACCAAACATAAACATTGCCTCCCCAGTACATTCCTGCGTGTGAGCTGCGGAGGCAGAACTCTACATCCCGAAGTGTGTGAGAGCTGCTGCCACACCGTCTTCCTCATTAGAGAGGGTGATGTAGTCGGCTTGCGCTCTTACTTCTGGGGCTGCGTTGGCCATGGCGACGCCCATGCCTGCCAGCTGCAGCATGCTGAGGTCGTTGTATCCATCGCCAAAGGCTATCATGTCGGCAGGGGTGAGGTTGACCTTCGCTAAGAGTCGCAGGAGCGACTGTGCCTTGTCGATGCCTTTTGGTACGAGTTCGAGGAAGAAGGGCGCTGAGCGAAACACGTCCATACCATAGGGGCTGAGTCGCTGGCTGAGGTCTTCTTCTGCCTGTATCATCTGTGCGGGGTCGCCTGTCATGAGCAGTTTGGTGGGGTTGGGCTCTATGTGTTGCAACAGGTTGTCAACGTGTCGGATGTCCATCTTGTTGATGCGTGACTCTTCCTTGACATAGGAGTCGTCGGGGGCTTCGGTGATAATCTCGTTGCCGGCATAGCCCAAGAGGGCGTGTCCTGAGAGTTTGGCGTACTCGTAGATGACGGGGATGGCGGGTTGTGGCAGATGTTGCGAGAAACATTCCTGCTGTGTGCTCCAGTCTACTATCTTACCTCCGTTGTACGACAGAATGTATCCGCCGTGTGTGTCGAGGTGTAGTTCTTGGGCGAGGGGAGCAATGCCATAGGTGGGACGTCCTGAGGCGAGTACGATGATGGCGCCCTTTTCTTGCGCTGCAAGTAGTGTTCTGAGGGTCAGGGGCGTTATCTCCTTGTCGTGGTTGGTGAGTGTCCCATCCAGGTCGAGCGCTATGATGCGGTAGGGCAAGTGTTGTTGTGTCATATCTTTTGCTTTATTTTTGTCTTTTGCAAAGATACTGCAAAAATCTGATTAAGCGAAAAGATTCAAATTTATTTTGTTTCTTAGCGTAAAGTTTTTATTCGGAGGTTTTCTTGCGGGGGAGGAGGAATTAATGTTTGCTGGCAGGCTCGTGAGTTGCTTACGGGAGCTTGCACTGGGGAGGGCGTGGCATCTTGCCCGCCCGTCATCAGCAGGGAAAGCTATTTTCTTTTTGTAATATTATAACTCGTGAGTTTATTTACGGGCTGGCAAGATGCTACGACCTCTCTAATGGCATTACACACTCTCTCTCTTAAATAGAAGAAGAGGTTATTATGTATAAGAGAGGGAAATGCTTGCATCGTCGCAAGTTGATAGAGCTATTTAATAGTCTGCGAGGAGGAATAAGAGAAAAATACTTGGTTTTTATCATTAAAAATCGTCAATATGATAGTCATTTGCCAATATTTTTGTAATTTTGCACCGCAAACAATAAACAAACAATAAAAGAATGGCTAATTTGAGATTTGAGGTTGTAGCCGAGGCCTTCAAGAAAAGACCTGTAGAGGTGGAAACTCCTAAGACAAGACCTTCGGAGTATTTCGCAAAGTATGTATTCAACCGCCAGAAGATGTATAAGTATCTTCCGTCTGATGTCTACGAGAAACTCATCGACGTGATAGATAATGGAACTCGTCTGGACCGTTCCATCGCCGACGCTGTGGCTGCCGGCATGAAACTGTGGGCAGAAGAGAACGGCGTGACTCATTATACACACTGGTTTCAGCCCCTCACAGAGGGTACTGCAGAGAAGCACGATGCCTTCGTGGAGCATGATGGCAAGGGCGGTATGATAGAAGAGTTCTCGGGCAAACTGCTCGTACAGCAGGAGCCTGACGCGAGCTCGTTCCCTAATGGCGGTATTCGCAACACCTTCGAGGCTCGAGGCTATTCGGCTTGGGATCCTACTTCGCCTGTCTTCATCATCGACGACACGCTGTGTATTCCTACTATCTTTATCTCTTACACGGGTGAGGCTTTGGACTACAAGGCTCCGCTGTTGCGCTCGCTCCATTCGCTGAGTGAGGCTGCTACTGATGTGTGCCATTACTTCTATCCACAGGTCAAGAAGGTGCAGACCAACCTGGGTTGGGAGCAGGAATACTTCCTTGTAGACGAGAGTCTTTATTCGGCTCGTCCCGACTTGATGCTTACTGGTAGAACACTCATGGGACACGACTCTGCTAAGAACCAGCAGATGGACGACCATTACTTCGGTACGATTCCTGAGCGCGTACAGGCTTTTATGAAAGACCTGGAGATTCAGGCTCTCGAATTGGGTATTCCTTGCAAGACTCGTCACAACGAGGTGGCACCCAACCAGTTTGAGTTGGCTCCTATCTACGAGGAGTGCAATCTGGCTGTCGACCACAATATGCTCCTCATGAGTCTGATGAAGCGTGTGGCTCATAAGCACAGTTTCCGTGTGTTGCTGCATGAGAAACCTTTTGCAGGTGTTAACGGTTCGGGTAAGCACAACAACTGGAGTCTTTGCACTGATACAGGTGTGCTGCTCCATGCTGCTGGCAAGACACCTGAAGACAACCTTCGCTTCGTGGTGTTTATCGTAGAAACCTTGATGGGTGTATATAAGCATAATGGTTTGCTCAAGGCTTCCATCATGAGTGCTACCAATGCGCATCGCCTGGGCGCCAATGAGGCGCCTCCTGCCATCATCTCTTCTTTCTTGGGTAAGCAGCTCACCGATCTGCTCGACCATATCGAGAAAGCTGACAAGGATGAACTCTTCGCGCTGGCAGGCAAGAAGGGAGTGAAACTCGATATTCCTGAGATTCCTGAGTTGATGATCGACAACACCGACCGCAACCGCACTTCGCCTTTCGCCTTCACGGGCAATCGTTTCGAGTTCCGTGCCGTGGGCAGCGAGGCCAACTGTGCATCGTCGCTCATCGTGCTGAATGCTGCTGTAGCTGAGGCTCTGCAGAACTTCAAGTGTCGTGTGGATGCGCTCATCGCCAAGGGCGAGGATAAGACTTCAGCTATCATCGATGTTGTGCGCGAGGATATCAAGACTTGTAAACCTATCCGCTTTGACGGCAATGGCTATAGCGATGAGTGGAAAGAAGAAGCACAGAAGCGTGGCTTAGACTGCGAGGCTTCTTGCCCTGTTGTTTTCGACCGCTATCTCGATAAAGACAGCATCGATATGTTTGCCAAGACTAATGTGATGAGCGAAAGCGAGCTGAAGGCACGCAACGAGGTGAAATGGGAAATCTACACCAAGAAGATTCAGATAGAGGCGCGTGTGATGGGCGACTTGACAATGAATCACATCATACCTGTAGCTACTCACTATCAGAGCCGTCTGGCCAAGAATGTGGAAGGCATGATTAATATCTTTGGTGGCGAGGAAGGACAGAAACTCACGGCTCGCAACGTGAAGATTATCCGCGAGATCGCTGAGCGCACACAGGTTATCGAGACAGGTGTTGAGGCGCTGGTTAATGCTCGTAAGGTAGCCAACAAGATAGAGAGCGAGCGCGAGAAAGCCGTGGCTTACCACGACACTGTGGCGCCCAAGATGGAGGAGATACGTTATCAGATTGATAAGCTCGAACTTCTCGTGGCCGACGAACTTTGGACATTGCCTAAGTATCGTGAACTGTTGTTCATCAGATAATCGGTTGGCTATATAATATAATAAGGTATGGTTCGCATCTCGGATGCGGACCATATTTTTTTGCACGAAACACCCATTAAAAATGAAAGTACTTTCGTTGGCTGTTGAAAGTACTTTCGATGACCATCGCAAGTATGTTCATTTTTTTAGGAGTGTTTTCTTTGTTTTTACGGGTTGTGGTTTAACGATTTTAGTTGACCACTTTACGCTTTATTGATAATACGAGTTGACTCAGTTATTACTTATTTATAATTCACGTTGACTCTCTTAATTTTTAGTCATATTATAGTTGACTACTTGTATAGATATTGAATTTTTCGAATTAAACGTCAATCCCTGATGTAGGGAAAAACGATGAGTTAAATTTAAAATTAAGTTAAATATACATAAAAAAGAAGCTATGAGAATTATAACTCACACATAATCAAATAAAAATGTGTAATTTTGCAGTCCGATTATTTGCGGGGATACACTTAGAGTCCCCAGGATAGCGTGTGTTAATAGCAATCTCCTGTGGCCGGGAATTGTGGTTAGTGAATCACCTATCTAAAAGTGAGTAAAAAGATTTAAAAACGTTTTTTAGTAGTAATTTAAAAATTAAAATGGACACATTAAGTTTCAAGACTATCTCCGTAAACAAGGAGACAGCTAAGAAAGAGTGGGTTGTAATCGACGCAACAGACCAAGTTGTTGGTCGTCTTTGCTCTAAGGTAGCAAAGTTGCTTCGCGGTAAGTACAAGCCAACTTTCACTCCACACGTAGATTGTGGTG
>USOQ01000049.1 GCA_900556395.1 Candidatus Segatella caccae
AGGAAACATCTATCCTCTATGGTGGTAGCTGCAAGGCAAGCAACGCTCCTGAGCTTTTCGCTAAGCCAAACATCGATGGTGGTTTGATTGGTGGCGCTTCTCTGAAGGCGGCTGACTTCAAGGGTATCATCGACGCTTGGAAAAAGTAAGCCCTAACGAGCTTTTCTTAAAATAAAAGAATACAAATTATCAGCACATGGGCTCCTGCCGCCCTCTGCAAAGTGTGGCGATAGAATGTCCATGGCTGATGTTCGTTTTTTTGTAAAACACCTACATTATTATATTCATCATGAAGCAATTCGTCATCATACTCATCGCTGCTCTCTGTTCTGCCACCATGGCTCATGCACAGAAGTATCTCGACCACTTGCAGCAACGCAACCCTGGACAGGGTAAGGTTACCGTAAAACAGAGCAAGGAAATCGACGAATTGGTCAATGGCAAGACGACTACTACGCCACAAGATGGCAAGTCTAAAGCTGATACGCCACAAAAGGCCAACCCTCAACATCACGGAGAGGGACAAGATAAAAAGACTGCTCCTGACTCGGTAAAGAAGCAAACGCCCGATTCTGCCAAGAAGACAGAACACAACAACACTGCGGGCAAAGACAACGATAAAGAAGAAAATGAAACACCTGTAGTTGACATGCACAAAAAAGTAATGCGTGGTAGCTATAAGGTTATAGGATATAGAGTACAGGCTTACGCTGGAGGTAACTCCCGCAACGATAGACTCAAGGCAGAGCAAATAGGCAATGCCATCAAGATGCGTTATCCCGACCAACCTGTATACGTACACTTCTACTCACCCAGATGGATTTGCAGAGTGGGCAATTTCCGTAATCTCGAAGATGCTCAGAGAATGCTCGCTAAAATCAAAGCTATGGGCTACAAGCAAGCCTGTCTGGTGAAAGGAAAAATAACGGTTCAATATTAAGCACACACAACTTACACAACATGAATCCAGAAACAGAATTTCGCGAAGGCCTCGATGAACTGGCCGTACACTACAAGGAAGTACTAAAACTGCTGGGCGAAGACCCTGAGCGTGAAGGTCTCATCAAGACACCTATGCGCGTGGCTAAAGCGATGCAGGTGCTTACACGAGGTTACACACAAGACCCTCACAAGGTACTTACAGATGCGCTCTTCGCTGAGAAATACGACCAGATGGTCATCGTCAAGGACATCGATTTCTTCTCGATGTGCGAACACCACATGCTCCCCTTCTATGGCAAGGCTCACGTGGCATATATCCCCAATGGTCATATCACAGGACTGAGCAAAATAGCTCGTGTGGTAGATATCTATAGCCACCGTCTGCAAGTACAGGAACGCCTTACCCAGCAAATCAAGGACTGCATACAGGAAACACTCAAGCCACAAGGTGTGATGGTTGTCATCGAAGCCAAACACATGTGTATGCAGATGAGAGGCGTGGAGAAGCAGAACAGCATCACTACGACAAGCGATTATAGTGGTGTATTCAACTCGCTCAACACACGACAGGAATTCATGAACCTCCTGAGAGGTGAAAGCAAAAGAATCTAAATATAGTGTTTAGTGCTTAATGTTTAGTGTTTACTGATGGATGCTAACATTAAACATTAAACATTAAACACGAAATATCAAACACGAAACACTATGATGAAGTTTATATCATGGAACGTAAATGGTCTGCGCGCTTGCGTGGGTAAGGACTTTGAGCAACAGTTCAAACAACTCGATGCTGACTTCTTCTGTCTGCAAGAAACAAAGATGCAACAGGGACAACTCGACCTACAGTTTGAAGGGTACGAGAGTTACTGGAACTATGCTGAGAAGAAGGGTTATTCGGGTACCGCCATCTACACCAAACACAAACCTCTGAGTGTTAGCTATGGTATGGGAGTAGACGCTCACGACCACGAGGGACGTATCATCACCTTGGAATATGAGAAATTCTTCCTCGTCACAGTTTATACCCCCAACTCACAAGATGAGTTGCGACGCCTTGACTATCGCATGACCTGGGAAGAAGACTTCCATCAATTCTTAAAAAGCCTTGACGCCAAGAAGCCTGTCGTCGTGTGTGGCGACATGAACGTGGCTCACCAAGAAATAGACCTGAAGAATCCTAAGTCTAACCGCCGTAACGCAGGTTTCACTGACGAGGAACGCGAAAAGATGACACGATTGTTAGAAGATGGTTTTACCGACACCTTCCGCTACATGCACCCCGACACCATTACTTATTCATGGTGGTCGTATCGTTTTCGAGCACGAGAAAAAAATGCAGGGTGGCGTATCGACTATTTTCTCATCTCCGATCGCCTGAGAGAAAATATTAGTCAGGCAGAAATTCTTACAGACTATATGGGTAGCGACCATTGCCCTATAAAGCTCGACTTGCAGTTTTGACCATCAAGTCAGGTCATAGCAATAAACAAGACCAAGACTATAAGGTCCTATCAAAAACAGGAAAGAATGATAAAAAAAGGCAAGAAGTAAGCTAAAAAACTACAAAAAAGGATTAAATATTTGTTCAATCCAAAATAATATTATACCTTTGCATCCGCAAATGCCAATCAAGGCAAGAGCAATCGGGATTTGGCGCAGTTGGTAGCGCACACGTCTGGGGGGCGCGAGGTCGCTGGTTCGAGTCCAGTAATCCCGACTATAACACGAGAGGTCAACTTAACAGTTTGGCCTCTCGTTTTTTTTGCGTTTATTAACAACCTATCATGCAAGATTTCTTATCTTTTGCGTTTTACACATAGTAAAAATCACAACCAAGACGAGGGATTCGTGCTCTTTCCGAGTAATTTAAGTAAGGAAAAGCCCCTTGTCTACTGAAGTGTGATAATAGAAAGATCATAATATTAATCATTTTAAACAATAACAAAAACAATGAAGAAGTTAACTATCTTATCATTCGTTGCAGCCCTGATGGCTGCCTTCTCTTTCACATCGTGCAATACTGGCGGCGACTCATACAGCGCTCCTACACTGGACCAGCAGAAGTCTATGATCAATTATCTCGGCTACTCACAGTCAGGTGGAATCGTTTACTACAACGAGAACAAGTTTAATACTAAGGACGTGCTCGACACCATTCCTAACACCCTTGCCATCATAAAAACCGAGACAAACAAGGACAACAATGGCAACGTCAAGAACCTGTATGCTTCAGTATCTTTCGACTTCCCTGTTTCTATCCTCAGCAAATTTATTGATGACGAAAAGTTGGCAGAAAAGATTGCCGAGATGGATAAGGTAAATATGAAAGTGAATCTCATACCTTACATGTATTCTTCACAGACTTTCGTTGCCAATTGCTACGACCTGCAGCTCGGTGACATCGTGACATCAGACAAGCAATACAAGAACCTAACAGTAAAGTTCTACAACAACTATTGCATTGGTGGCTATGAAAAAAATAAGGATAATAAACAGTATTTCTATTTCTACATGCAACCAGCTTTGATCTACGTTGATGGCAACCAGACATCCTTGCTGAAGAATACAAGATTTAACAACTCAGAATATCCATGTCTCTTTAAGTTTACTACCGACAAGAAGAACTAAGTAAACTGGAAGATTATAAGAATATTACACTTCTACAAAGAAGTACTCTCTGAATGATTAAATGTTCCGGAAACGGAAAAGGGCGCATCGACAAATATCGTCGAATGCGCCCTTCTTTTTTGTGTTCCTCGACCAGCAATCTGATCGAGGAATAAAGATTACAAGAGTTGATTACTCCTTACGCCAGAGCTTGCTCATATCTTCGAGGGTCTTTCCCTTGGTCTCAGGAACGAGTTTCCATACGAAGATAGCTGCAAGGATACAGATGGCGCCATAGAGACCATAGGTGAACCAATGACCGAAATCGTCGCCAGGAGTAAGGTGCATATTGAACATAGGCACGAAAGTAGAGCTGACGATGAAGTTGAATATCCACTGGAAGGCAACGGCAATAGCCACTGCAGCACCACGGATAGTATTGGGGAAGAGCTCGGCAATAAGAACCCAAGCGATTGGACCCCATGAGAACATGAAGCTGGCACTATACACCATAATACTAATCATGGTGACTGTACTCAAGGCAGCATTACCAAAGGTAAGAGCCACGCCAAGCGCACCTACAGCCATTCCTATAGAGCCCAAAATGAGCAGAGGCTTGCGTCCCAACTTCTCTACAGTGAAGACTGCCACAAGTGTGAACGATATGTTGACTACACCCATGATAACCGTCTGAACCATAGGATTGCCCATACCCATATCCTGGAAGATACGAGGAGCATAGTAAAGCACCGCATTGATACCTACAGCCTGCTGGAATACAGAAAGCATAACACCTACGAAGATGCACATGAAACCATAAGAGAAAAGCTTCTCGGTTTTCACAGTTACAGTATTCTTGATATCGTGGATAATCTCGCGGGCTTTCTCCGAACCATTGATCTTGGAGAGGATTCCCAAGGCCTTGTCGTCCTGACCCACCATGACAAGATAACGGGGAGTCTCTGGCACGAAACAGATAAGGAAAGTAAACAAGCCTGCAGGCACCATCTCACTACCAAACATATAACGCCAACCAGTCTCGATAGTCCACTGAGCATCCACCATATTGGCTATGGCACCGGCCGCATCGTATATAGGATTGGCATGAGAACCCATAATCAGGAAGTTGACGAAGTAAACCACCAACTGACCGAAGATAATGGCAAACTGGTTCCAACTAACCAACATACCGCGCACATTACTTGGTGCGATTTCGCCAATATACATAGGACAAATGGCAGAAGCCATTCCCACACCGATACCACCGAGCACACGATAGAAGTTAAACACTACGAGCAAGGACCAGTCGGCTTGTCCCTGAGGAAGGATATAGCTTTCAGGCTCCATTGATCCCCAGGCAGAGAGGAAGAAGCAAATGCCCGCAAAGATAAGCGAACGTTTACGACCGAAATTGCTGGCAAAGAGTCCAGACAGTGAACTACCAATGATACATCCTATCAATGCACTTGAAGAAGTGAATCCGTGCATAAAATCGGAGTATTCGAAATCATTAGCACCCTTAAAGAATGCCTGCAATCCCTTTTCGGCTCCCGAAATCACTGCAGTATCGTAACCAAAAAGCAAGCCACCGAGCACGGCGACCATCACAATTGAAATAAGATAGGCCTTAGAGCCCTTTTGATTTTGTTCCATTTTTTATTAGGTTTTGTGACAATATTACACTATTAATACGCATTTTCTCAATAAATATTACGTACAACCTGCTTTTTTCCCCAACTTTTTTCGTAAATTTGCAACCAAAATAGATTTTACACAACATGAACATAGCAGATTTTCTCAATAAGGAAGGACAGAAGAGGGGGTTTTCATTCGAAGTATTGCCACCACTCAAGGGCAATGGAACTGAGGCTCTGTTCCGTACCATCGATAGTCTGAAGGATTTCGCACCACGATTCATCAACATCACCACTCATCACAGCGAGTATGTATACAAAGAGCTCGACAATGGGCTGCTCACTCGCCAGCGTGTACGTAGACGTCCTGGTACTATTGCCATAGCGGGAGCCATACAGAACAAGTATGACATCCCTGTGATTCCTCACATTATCTGCAGTGGAGCAACCCAAGAAGACATCGAATACGAACTCCTCGACCTACAGTTCTTGGGAATATCGAATGTGCTCGTACTCCGCGGCGACAAAGCCAAGGAAGACCGCCTGTTCACGCCCACCAATAATGGTCATGCTCATGCCACCGAACTGTTGAAACAAATCAACCAGTTCAACGATGGTTTCTTTATGGATGGAACCCCCATCAAGCACCCTGGCGAGAAGTTCTACTGTGGAGTGGCATGCTATCCCGAAAAGCATGAAGAAGCACCCAATCTGGAGCAAGACTTGCTACACCTGAAAGAGAAACAGGAACTTGGTGCTTCCTATGCCGTAACCCAGCTCTTCTACGACAACAAGAAATTCTATGATTTTGTAGAGAAAGCACGACAGATGGATATCACCATCCCTATCGTCCCTGCTATCAAGCCATTTGCCAAACTTTCACAACTCACCATGGTGCCAAAGACATTCCATTGCGACATCCCTGAAGAATTGGCTCAAGATGTACTGAAATGCAAGACCGATGACGATGCCAAAGCCCTTGGCATAGAATGGACAACAGAACAGGTGAAAGACCTCTTCGAGCATGGTTATAGCCACGTTCATTTCTTCACCGTGTCGGCTGTAGAAAGCGTGAAGCAGATAGCTAAGATATTGTTCTAAACCGCTCACCCCACACCCAACATTATATACAAACACATATAATAACTGCGTAGATGAAATTCAGCGAAGTGATAGGTCAGCAAGACGTGAAAAACCGCTTGATGCAAATGGTGACCGAGCAACGCGTCCCACACGCCCTGCTCTTCTGCGGTCCACAAGGCTGTGGCAAGTTGGCCATGGCATTGGCTTTTGCAAGCTATCTCCTGGGAGAGCGAGAAGAAGAGAATGGCTCTTTAGAGACAAAGCGTGCCACTTCGATGCTGAGCAAATGGGAACACCCCGACCTGCATTTCACCTACCCCACTATTAAACTCGCCAGCATGGGCGACCGTGCTCCCGTAAGCCTCGACTTCGTCAAAGAATGGCGAGAAATGCTGCTCAACGAAGCTGCTTATCCACAAATCAACACCTGGATAAGCAAGATGGGAAAAACAAGCAGCGATAAAGACGGCAACAAGCAAGCCATCATCACGGTGGAAGAAAGCGAAGCCATCAGCCACAACATCAGTCTCATGTCGAGCCAAGGCGGATATAAAATCAGCTTGATATGGCTTCCTGAGCGAATGAACATACAGTGTGCCAACAAGATGCTCAAACTCTTGGAGGAACCTCCACGCCAGACACTCTTCCTCCTCGTAAGCGAGCAACCAGAATTGCTACTCGAAACCATCAGGAGCCGTACACAGCGTATAGACTTCAAGAAGATTGACACCGCATCTCTGGAGCAAGCTCTCCTCGACCGACGCGGACTCGACCACGACACAGCTCACCGCATGGCACGAATAGCCAATGGCAACTGGAATAAAGCCATCGAAGAACTCGATGCTGGCAACGAGAACCAACAGTTCCTCGACTTGTTCATCATGCTGATGCGACTGGCTTATATGCGCAAGATACACGACCTGAAGAAATGGTGCGACATCGTAGCAGCTTTCAATAGAGAGAAACAAAAACGTATGCTCGACTATTTCACGCACATGCTCAGAGAAAGCTTTGTATACAACTTCCAACAAAAAGAACTCGTATACATGACGCTGGAAGAAGAAAACTTTGCTAAAAACTTCGCTCGCTTTATCAACGAGGCCAATATCATTGATATCTTCCAGCTCTTTGATGAATGCAAAGCCATGATTCATCAGAATGCCAATGCCAAGATTGTCTTCTTTGACATGGTGCTTAACATCATCGTGCTGCTCATCAGAAAATAACCAACATAAAGAATAGCAAGGCGAAAGCCTACAATATATTACATAATATCATACAATAAGATTTTTAATAGATTTATCGTGGATTACAAGAATATGAAATTCAGAATGTTCAATGGTTGCGACCGCGGACTCTGCCGACGTGCAGTGGGACGACAGGACAAACAGTTGAACACATACGACTGGCTTGCCGACGTACCTGGCAATGCCGAGAGCACAGACCTTGTGGAAGTACAATTCAAGAACACACGCAAGGGCTACTATCACAACGTCAACAACCTCGACCTCAAAAAGGGCGACGTGGTGGCTGTAGAAGCCAATCCTGGCCACGACATTGGTGTCGTAACGCTCACAGGACGTCTCGTGAAGTTGCAAATCAAGAAGGCCAACCTACGCTCTTCGGATGACATCAAGCGCATCTATCGCATAGCTAAACCCGTAGACTTCGAGAAATGGGAAGAGGCTAAGAGTCGCGAACACGGAACAATGATTCAGAGCCGACAAATAGCCAAAGACTTAGGTCTGAAGATGAAAATCGGAGATGTGGAATATCAAGGTGACGGCAACAAAGCCATCTTCTATTATATAGCCGACGAACGTGTAGACTTCCGACAGCTTATCAAGGTGCTGGCAGAGACTTTCCATGTTCGCATAGAGATGAAGCAGATTGGTGCTCGACAAGAAGCTGGACGCATCGGAGGAACAGGTCCTTGCGGACGAGAGCTATGTTGCGCTACCTGGATGAAAAACTTCGTCAGCGTGGGCACCAATGCTGCACGTTTCCAGGACATATCACTCAACCCTCAGAAGTTGGCGGGTATGTGTGCCAAACTAAAATGCTGCCTCAACTACGAAGTAGACAACTACGAGGAAGCCAGCAAGAAGTTGCCACCTAAGGATGCACTCCTACAAACTGCCGATGGTGAATACCACCAGTTCAAGGTTGACATCTTAGCTGGTCTCATCACCTATTCTACTGATAAGAATTTGGCTTCTAACTTAGAGACTATCAGTGCCGAACGCGCTTGGGAAATCATCAAGATGAACAAGGTGGGCGAGAAACCTCTGAGCCTCATAGAGGATGGCAAGGCTAAACCTGCACCTAAGTCAAGCGACCTTCTCGCTGAAGCTGACTTGAGCCGCTTCGACAAAGCTAAGAAGAAGAAAAAGAACAACAACCGACAGCAAGGCAATCGTAAACGTTCTGACAACCGACAGCAGGGAGAGAACCATGTTGAGAACCGACAGCAGAACGAAAACCGTACAGACAATCGTCAGCAGGGAGAGAACCGTCAGCCCCGTCAACAAGGAAACCGCAGACGCAACAACCGTCCTCGCCCACAACAAGGAGAGGCTAACAAAGGCGCAGAAAACAAACCTGCTAATGAAGGATAGTAACTCCATGTTCTATCATTAAGCAAACATAGTATAACCGATAAGTAAACATACTTTGGAGGGAAAATAAAATGAAGCGATGGGCTTATACCATAGGGGTTTTCATGGGAGCGATGATGCTCTTTCACTCGTGCAACGAAACATTGGTGTACGACCGATATGAGCACACCCCTATCGCTGGCTGGGAAAAGAACGATGTACTCTCATTCGACATTCCACCTCTCAAGAGTCCTGGCACATACGAGCAAGAATTAGGGCTCAGAGTGACTGGTGTCTACCCTTTCATGGGTCTTACACTTATTGTCGATCAATGTATCTTTCCACAAACGAAAGCCCAAGGGGTAATAACCATTGAAAAGTCGGACACCATCCAGTGCGACTTGATAAATCAAGACGGAACGACCAAGGGACAAGGCATCAGTTATTACCAATACAATTTCCCTATCAACACCTATCGTTTCGCTTCCGGCGACTCCATCCACGTCACTATCAAGCATGACATGAAACGAGAGATTCTTCCAGGTATCAGCGACATTGGTTTCAAGATGAGCCACATAGGTGAATAAATGGGTAAAAAAACGCAAGTACTTGCGATGACCAACGAAAGTACTTTCAATGACCAACGAAAGTACTTGCGACAGCCATCGCAAGTATCTTCATTATTTGAGGCTATAGGGTAGCAAAAATATGGGTTACATCGGATGGCAAGATAAAGACTCATAAAATCATACAACAAAAGCGACTTCATAGGATGAAGTCGCTTTTGTTGTGTATATATATTATTCTTGTCGATGAATCTCAGATTAGGTTCTTACCAGATTTCTTCCTGCATCGATTCTTAGGAAGATAAAGAGAAGAATGGTAAAGCCCCAAAGCGATGAACCGCCATAGCTGAAGAACGGAAGAGGAATACCAATAACAGGTGTTAAGCCCAAGACCATACCTACATTAATGAACACATGAAAAAGGAAAATGCTGAGCACACTATAACCATAAATGCGTCCAAACTTGAAAGGTTGCCGTTCGGCAAGAAACAAGAGGCGCAGTATCAATGCCAAGAAAAGCAACAACACTCCTGCCGAACCCAAGAATCCTTCCTCTTCACCTACAGTACAGAATATAAAGTCGGTGTCTTGCTCAGGCACAAACTTCAACTTGGTTTGCGTGCCGTTAAGGAATCCTTTGCCTTGCAAACCTCCTGAGCCAATGGCTATCTCACTCTGATGAACGTTATACCCGGCACCAGCCAAGTCTTCTTCAAGTCCTAAAAGCACATTGATACGCACACGCTGGTGAGGCTCCATAACATTGTTGAGCACATAGTCTGCAGAATAGAAAAAAGCCAAAGAACCCAACGCAAATATGGCTATAAAATAATAGTTCTTAATGCGCGAAGACAATCCCTTGTAAAACAAAAAGCCTATGAGTAAGAAACTGATGCCTATCTGAACATAAGTGATGTCAAAGGGGATGACATAAGCCGAAAAGAGCAAGCACAGCAAAGTGATGCCCACTGTATAGAAGAGCATGTGCGCCGTCTGTCTGCCATGATGAATATAGGTGTTCACCATGCCTGCAGAAAAGACCTGTATAAACAAGAGCACCACAAACTCACCTACCGAGGTAGAGGCGTCCCACATCATGACACTGTCATACTTCACCCCTACCACAAAATACACCACCATCGCTACAGCAGTAAACAAGACGCTTCCAGGCATTCCCTCACGATAAAACATCAGGAAGAAAGCAGAATAAACAAGTGCAGAACCCGTCTCTCGCTGCCCCACAATACAGATCATGGGTAGGATGACAATAAACGCTGCGGCGAAGAAGTCTTTCATGCGATGTATGTTGAAACCATAGCTCGACATGAACTTAGAGATGGCGAGAGCCGTAGCAAACTTAGCAAACTCAGCTGGCTGCAGTCGAAGCGGTCCGAGCACAAGCCAAGAGCGTGAGCCTTTGATGCTATGCGGATTAAAGATGGTGGCAAAGAGTAATAGCACAAGAGCTGCATAGATGACATACGAGAATGTGTCATAGAATCTGTCATCGAGGAGAAGGATAACAAAGCCGAGGGTTATCGAAGTACCTATCCAGATGATTTGCATACCAGAGCGCGACCCGAGGCTGAAAATATCATTGTCACCATAAGTGTAGCTGGCACCACAGACACTGAACCACCCAAAGGTGAGCAGTGCCAAGTAAATGCCTATCGTCCACCAGTCGAGCGAACGAAGTACACCATGTTGTCTATTGTCTGTTTGAATCATATTCTTTATCGGATTTTTACATCAGCAAGTTATCTGCTGCTTGAGCCATAAGCTATTCGGCGTGCCTGCATCTGTGCTGCAAGAGTTTCTGAGGCGGGCGACAGCTTGCCCTTAATATACTGCTCCATCATGAGTCCACCAATAGGAACACCATAATCGGCTCCCCAACCACCATTTTCTACATAGACAGCTACAGCAATCTGTGGATTATTCATAGGTGCAAAGCCCATAAAGACAGAGTGGTCGTGACCACGATTCTGTGCAGTACCGGTCTTACCACAAGGCTCAAAGTCGTAACGGGCAAGCATGCGACAAGTTCCCTTTAATGCCGAGCTTCGCATTCCTGCCACCACATAGTTGTATGCCTTCTTGGATGCCATCGTGTAGTGTCTGCGTGTGTAAAGGGTGTCAAGGGGTTCATCTTTCACCTTACGCACAACGTGAGGTGCATAATAATATCCGCGGTTGGCTATGGTAGCTCCGAGGTTGGCTATCTGCAATGGTGTGAGGTTTACCTCTCCCTGTCCGATGGAGATACTGATGATGGTCAGTCCGTTCCAAGAGCCTCTATAGGCTTTGTCATAGAACTCCGCATTCGGGATAAGTCCTCGTTTCTCTCCTGGCAAATCAATACCCAGTTTATAGCCGAATCCCATACTCTTCATATAGTCGCGCCAGGTATTCATCGCTACCTGCACGTTGGGATACTTACGCCTGTTACCCATCATGTAATAGAGTCCCCAGCAGAAGTAACCATTACAAGAGGTACTGATGGCATCAACAAGTGCTATGGGGGATGGATGGCCATGACAACCTACATGTAGTCCGCGATAGGAGAATCCATGATGACAGACAAAGGCTGTTCCTGGCGTGATGATGCCCTCGGTCATAAACGTCAAAGCCTGTGTCGTCTTGAATGTAGAACCTGGAGGATATTGACCCATGATACTTCGATTGAGCAACGGCTTCCAAGGATTGTGCGAAAGATAGCGGTGCATCTTGCCACGCATCTTTCCCACCAACCGACGTGGGTCATAAGAAGGTGAAGATACCATAGCAAGCACTTCGCCCGTACGTGGATCGAGTGCTACGATACTACCTATCTTGCCTTGTAAGAGTCGTTCGCCAAGAGCTTGTAAATTGAGATCGATTCCTAAGGTAAGATCTTTACCTGCCACAGGACGTCGGTCGAATTTACCATTTTGATAACTACCCTGTATACGTCCATGGGCATCACGAAGTTTTATCTTTATACCCTTCTCACCTCTGAGTTGCTTTTCGTAATACTTCTCTATACCTAACTTACCAATATAGTCGCCAGGCTGATAGTAGCTGTCGTCCTCGATATCGCTCGGTGATACTTCGCCCACATCACCAAGCACATGGGCAGCATAAGGACCTGTGTACTCACGAATACTTCGCTTCTGAACATAGAAACCAGGGAAACGAAACATCTTTTCTTGGAACACACTGAAGTCCTTGTCAGACAACTGACTCATGAAGAGCTGCTGTGTGTAACGTGAATAACCAGGATTCTTAGAACGATCCTTGATATCGTTCATGCGCTGTATGAAAAATTCCTTGCTGATGCCAAGCGAATTACAAAAGTCCATTGTGTCGAGGCGCCCACTCTCCTCGTTCATCACTACCATGATGTCATAAGAGGGCTGGTTGTATACCATCAGCTTGCCATTACGATCGTAGATGGCACCTCGAGAGGGATATTCCACTTGCTTGAGAAAAGCATTACTATCGGCATTCTTCTTATAGTCATCGCTCATAATCTGCAAAGTAAAGAGACGGATGATATAAATGGTCACAATTCCTATGGCCACTCCACCTATCACAAACTTGCGATTTTCAAGATTATAATCGATCATAATACCTATTTTATATATAATATGCCCTTACACCTTATTTATATATATACATTCTTATTTCTTCCTCTCTGTTGCAACAAAGAAAGCAAAAGGGAGAACAGTCCTACTTGCGCACATTCTCGATAGCCATCAGCAGGACATAAGTGAGCGCTGCGCTTCCCACGACACATTCTACCCACTGTAACCAATTAAAGAAATTGAAGGTCTCGAGCGTAAAGAAGAGTAAGCAGTAAATCATTACCAGAATGAGTACATACCAAAAGTAAGAACTTCCAAGTGTTCGCACACCCGGAAGCAAATCGTCAGCGCTGTCGCGAGGTAAGAACAACTCCAGCAGATAAGGCTGCAAAAGAGCTATCACCGTCATCGAACCAGCTGCCACACCTGGTGTATTGGCAAAGATATCTACTCCCAATCCCAAGGCAAAACTCCACAACAACACTTGCCAACGAGGGGTGTTGCGACGAAAGTGGAGTACAAACATGATGTACAGAAGCGGCGTGGCACAATGGAAGAGGTGTATGTGGTTACACACCAGTCCTTGCACCAACAGGAGAATGAAGAATACTCCCCAACGCTTTACTATTTCTATACTCATTTTTCAAAAAAAGAATTGAAAAAAGTGTTGTCTTTTTTATAACTGTTTTGTTTCTGCGAAACGGCAGTACATGCTTCATCAAGGTTTGATGGAGTCTTGTGCTGCACGCATCAAGTCGATACGCTCTTGCAGAGCAGAATCATCGACGAGGCACACATCGCGCAAACGGGCAAAATCGGTAGAAAGCTTCACCTGCACACGATAAGAAAGTCCGTCAGCAGAATTGAAGACATGTAACACCTTTCCTACCATAACACCAGAAGGGAACACCGATGAATATCCGCTCGTCACAACGTAGTCGCCCAACTTGAAGTGAGCATGCCTTGGCACGTCCTCAAGATAAGCAAGCTGTGAAGAACCACCACGCCAGCGTAGATAACCAAAATAGCCTCTACCCTGTATGGTACAACTGATATTGGAATGACCATTAAGCACAGGAATGACAATACTGTAATGCTCGGAGACAAGGTAGACAATACCTACCACACCCATGCCGCATACCACACCCATGTCGCGTTTCACGCCATCAGCAGCACCCTTATCAATGGTGATAAGGTTATTATATCGATTTACCGTGTTGGTCACTACCTGGGCAGGCAAAAGTTTGCATCCCTGAAAAGGAGTCATGCGTGCCAATCGCTCCACAGCAGTTTCCTGGCTATGAGTAAGGTGAGCTATACTGTCGTTAAGCGCTCTCACCTGCTGTTCCAACAGGACATTGCGCTGAGTGAGTTGGCTGTTGACGCTCGAAAGCGAGAAATAACTTTCCACAGCCGAATCCCACTCATACACTTTTCCTGTTACGGCATTGGCCGACGAGAACCAGACACTGCCCTGATAACTATTGTATCTGAAGAGCAGCACCATGCTCACTACCTCAAGCACCAGGAACACAAACCAGTGGTTGTGTTTCGCCAGAAACTCTGTAAGGTTGTGCATACGCTATCGTTTCTCTGAAGTCAGATTACACTTATCTCATCAAGAATGAGAAGCGGTCAACATTCTTCAGTGCGATACCTGCACCCTTTGCCACACTGTGCAATGGGTCTTCAGCAATATGGAAAGGAATGTTGATCTTAGCTGTGAGTCGCTTGTCGAGTCCACGAAGCAAAGCACCACCACCAGAGAGCCAGATACCATTCTTTACGATATCAGCATAAAGCTCAGGAGGAGTGTTCTCAAGCGCAGAGAGCACAGCATTCTCTATCTTCGCTACAGTCTTATCCAAGCACTGAGCTATCTCTTGATAGCATACTGGAACTTCCATAGGAAGGGCAGTAATACGATTAGGTCCGTGAACAATGAAGTCTTCTGGAGCCTCATCACCCAGATCGGTAAGAGCAGAACCTACGTGTATCTTGATACGCTCAGCCATACGCTCAGACACTTTCACATTGTGCTGGCGGCTCATATACTCCTGGATGTCGGCTGTAAGGTCATCACCGGCTGTACGAATAGAGTTGTTGCTCACGATACCACCGAGTGAAATAACAGCAATCTCGGTAGAACCACCACCTATATCGACAATCATATTACCCTCAGGAGCTTCCACATCAATACCGATACCAATAGCAGCTGCCATAGGTTCGAAGATCAAGTAAACGTCACGTCCATCAGCATGCTCTGCTGAGTCGCGCACAGCACGAAGCTCTACTTCGGTAGAACCAGAAGGAACACCGATTACCATTCGGAGAGAGGGTGAGAAAAGACGGCTTCCTGTATGCACCATCTTGATCAATCCACGCATCATCTGCTCGCATGCAGTAAAGTCGGCAATCACACCATCACGCAAGGGACGTATTGTACGGATGTTGTCATGAGTCTTCTCGTACATCATCTTAGCCTTCTCGCCCACAGCTATCATCTTGTCTGTGCGACGATCGAGGGCTACAACAGAGGGCTCGTCAACAACAATCTTATCATCGCTGATAATAATGGTGTTGGCAGTACCCAAGTCCATTGCGATTTCCTGAATAAATGAAAAAAATCCCATTTTCTTTTTGTAATTACTAAAAAGTTAATTGAAGCTTATAATATTTCTACAGAGAGAACAGCAATCCCTGATTTACTTAGCAAACCAGTTGTGGATAGCTGTATCGTAGTGAGAGCTTACACCGAAAGCACGCTCTGCAAACATCTTGCGGTCTTCGATATCAGTCTCGGCACCCTTCTGCTTCAGAATATCGAGCAAAACGCTATATTCTGCCTTGCTGGGCACGATTACTACATCCTTAAAGTTCTTAGCTCCAGCACGAATCAGAGAGATACCACCTATATCAATCTTCTCAATGATATCAGCATCACTTGCACCACTTGCCACGGTCTGCTCGAAAGGATAGAGGTCAACAATAACCAGGTCGATTGCAGGAATCTCAAACTCCTTCATCTGCTCTTGGTCACCTTCGTTGTCACGACGCGCAAGGATTCCACCGAATATTTTTGGATGGAGTGTCTTCACACGACCACCCAAGATAGATGGGTAAGTGGTAACATCCTCCACTTTCTGACATTCATAACCGAGCGACTCGATAAACTTCTGAGTACCTCCTGTGCTCAAAAATTTAACACCCTCTTCATTCAACTTGGCAAGGAGCTCATCCAAGCCGTCCTTGTGAAAGACAGATACTAACGCTGTCTTAATCTTCTTTGTTTCAGCCATTGATTTTTACATATTTGAAATAATGGTGCAAAGGTACGAAGAATATTTGAGTTTACCAAAAACTACACCTATAATATGATGCTTTTTTAACACATCATGCGACTCCTGTTTCCTATTTCCAAACCTGATAGGATTTCTGAGTTATTACACAGGCACACCCTTCTGAATTTTAAACTCCCCAAAAGGGGGCACACGCCAACCAAAACTCGCAAAATCATGCCACTTTGTCAGAAGAATAAAGAAAATCGAAGATAAAAACAAGTAAAAACAAGACAGATTGTCAGAGACACACTCCTCGGCACACATTTCGCTCAACCATTAGCGAACAACAAAAAAAACAAGTATAATAACATCAACCAAATAAGAAAGGAGACATATATGACATTTGACAAATTTACAATCAAAGCACAAGAGGCGGTGCAAGCCGCTGTAAACACGGCGCAACGCAATGGTCAACAAACCATCGAACCCGTACATCTTCTCAGTGGAATCATTGAGAAAGCACCAGATATAACCAACTATATCTTCCAAAAATTAGGCATGAATGGTGGACAAATCACCATGCTCTTGCAGCAAGAAATACAACATCTACCTCGCGTACAAGGCGCAGGCCAGCCTTATCTGTCGGGTGAAACCAATCAGATACTGCTGAGCGCAGAAGACATAGCAAAGAAAATGGGCGATGAATTTGTGAGTGTAGAACCTATACTCTTTGCCATCTTGAAAAGCAACTCGACAGCTGCTCGTATTCTGAAAGACGCAGGCGCCAACGAGAAAGACATGATGGCTGCCATACAGACTCTCCGTCAAGGTCAAAATGTGAAAAGCCAGAGTGCTGACGGAAATTATCAAAGCTTGGAGAAATACGCGAAGAACTTGGTAGAACAGGCCCGAAGCGGAAAACTCGACCCGGTAATTGGTCGTGACGAAGAAATACGACGCGTGCTCCAAATCTTATCAAGAAGAACGAAAAACAACCCTATCCTTATCGGTGAACCTGGTACAGGTAAAACTGCTATTGCAGAAGGATTGGCAGAACGTATTGTACGCGGTGACGTACCAGAGAATCTTAAAGACAAACAACTCTTTTCTCTCGACATGGGCGCACTGGTAGCTGGTGCTAAATATAAAGGTGAGTTCGAAGAGCGATTGAAGAGTGTCATCAAGGAAGTTACAAACGCCAACGGACAGATTATTCTCTTCATTGACGAGATTCACACCTTGGTAGGCGCAGGAGGTGGCGAGGGCGCCATGGATGCGGCAAACATTCTGAAGCCAGCATTGGCACGTGGCGAACTGAGAGCCATCGGTGCCACAACACTCAACGAATATCAGAAGTACTTCGAGAAAGACAAGGCTTTGGAGCGACGCTTCCAAACCGTCATGGTGAACGAACCTGACGAGGTTGACGCTATCAGCATCTTGCGAGGCATCAAGGAACGCTACGAAAACCACCACAAGGTTCGTATCCAGGACGATGCGTGCATCGCTGCTGTCAAACTTTCTGAACGTTACATCTCTGACAGATTCCTCCCCGATAAAGCTATCGACTTGATGGACGAGGCTGCCGCTAAACTTCGTATGGAGCGCGACTCCGTGCCAGAGGAGCTTGACGAGATTACACGCCACTTAAAACAGCTGGAGATAGAGCGCGAGGCTATCAAGCGCGAGAACGACCAGCCTAAGATTGAACAACTCAACAAAGACATCACCAACCTGAAAGAGCAGGAAAAAGACTTCCGTGCTAAATGGGAATCAGAGAGAGAACTCGTCAATAAAATTCAGCAAGACAAACAGGAGATAGAGAATCTAAAGTTTGAAGCTGAACGCATGGAACGAGAAGGCAACTACGAACGAGTGGCCGAAATAAGATACTCCAAACTGAAGATGCTCGAAGATGATATCAAGCACATCCAAGAACAGCTAAAGACCACACAGGGAGGAGAAGCCATGATAAGAGAGGAAGTTACTGCCGATGATATCGCAGAGGTGGTAAGCCGCTGGACAGGCATACCTGTAAGTCGTATGATGCAGAGCGAACGCGAGAAGCTTCTCCATCTGGAGGAAGAACTCCACAAGAGAGTCATCGGACAAGACGAAGCCATCACTGCTGTGAGTGACGCTGTACGACGTTCTCGTGCTGGTCTGCAAGACCCTAAACGCCCTATCGCAAGCTTCATCTTCTTAGGCACCACGGGTGTTGGTAAGACCGAGCTCGCCAAGGCATTAGCCGAATACCTCTTCAACGATGAATCCATGATGACGCGTATCGACATGAGCGAGTATCAAGAGAAATTCAGCGTCACCCGCTTGATAGGAGCGCCTCCAGGATATGTAGGCTATGATGAGGGTGGTCAGCTGACCGAAGCCGTTCGCCGTAAACCATACAGCGTTGTCCTCTTCGATGAGATAGAAAAGGCACATCCCGATGTATTCAACACCTTACTTCAGGTATTGGACGACGGCAGACTAACCGACAATAAGGGTCGCGTAGTAAACTTCAAGAACACCATCATCATCATGACTTCTAACGCAAGCCGTGACATGTTGAGAAAGACGTTCCGTCCTGAGTTCCTGAACCGTATCGACGACATTATCACCTTTAAGCCTTTGACAAAGGAGCAGATTGCACAGGTGGTAGAGTTACAGATGAACAGAGTTAAGAAGATGTTAGCTCCACAAGGATTCGAGCTTCGTTGGACTCCTGCTGCCATCGAATACTTGGCTGAGGTAGGTTACGATCCTGAGTTTGGTGCACGTCCTGTAAAGCGCGCCATCCAAGACTACGTACTAAACGACTTGAGCCGCAAGATTCTTGCAGAACAGGTTAGCCGCGAGAAACCAATCGTCATCGACCACACAAAAGACGATGGTTTGACATTTAAGAACTAACAGCACTGCATGGTATTGACCTGCATCCTGTCACGACAACAAGAGTGGTATACTATAACACAAAGGTTCCTCCAATGGGATTATCCCATAGAGGAACTTTTTTTTTGTAATTACTCAACTTCCACAATTTCCGTACATACGAAACTTCAGTAATTATATGCACAACAATCCTTCTAAGTTCGTCTTGAAATACAAGTACTTACGTTGACCATCGCAAATATCTTCATAAGGACTTCCACTTAGATTCATTAAAAAATTAAAAGAAGTTTCGACAATATCCACTCTGTATATTACCGCAAACAACCAATAAACGATAAATATAATATTATTTTGCTCTTCCATAAAAAAATAGCAAGACTATAGGAAGAGCCCCTGTGTTTAAAAACTATTTCCTAAAGAAGTGATTATCAACATGATTTATAACGCAACCAAGAAAACAAGAAAAGCCCTGAACAAACTAAGAAAACAGGCTCTCAAAAAGCCAAAAAAGCCCCGACATCTCGTCGGGGCAATTCTTACGTTTTTGAATGTTTCAGCAGTTTTGTGTTTTTTATGTAGTTATGATCTTTTTGAAAATCAGTTTGTGTTTCTTTTCGAGTGCAAATATAATACAAAAAATTGATTTACATCAAATATATTTCTCTTTTTTACGCAAAAAATAACGTAAACGTTTGCGGTATTTGCTCTTCTTTTCATGACAAAACAGAGCCTTTTTCTTAAAGAAAGTACATATAAAAAGTGTTTGAGAGAAGAATGAGGAAAGTTTACTGGTTATCAGTTACT
>USOQ01000050.1 GCA_900556395.1 Candidatus Segatella caccae
ATCATCTTTTTGTTTACCTTTGCGCACAAGTAGTTCAGTATGTGAATCTATTGTGAGATAAATTACCTTTATTTACGACAGTCAATAGACTTCATGGTTAAAGATGATATTACGATGCAAACAGAAAAAGAAGAATCGTACAAATCGATATTTAGGAAGTATTACCCCCCCATGTATTATTACGCTAAACGTATTGTGGGCGAGGATGCTGCAGACGATGTTGTTCAAGAGGGTTTTCTTGAATTGTGGAATCGTATGGATGTTTTAGATACTCATGGCCCACAAATCGAGTCTTATCTTTATAAGACAATTTATTCGAGGGCGTTGAATTACTTGAAACGTTACAAAAAAATCAGTACGGCTACTATTGAGGATGTCAATGAAATGCGTATGACGTGTTTCTTCTCTTCCGTTGGTGATGGTGAACGTGACATGGAGGTGGCTGAACTGAACTTAAAAATCAATCAGGCTATTGGTGATCTACCAGATAAGTGTAGAGAGATATTCGTTTTGAGTTATCTTAAAGACATGAAGAATAGTGAGATCGCCCTGATGATGAACGTCTCCGTGCGCACGGTAGAGGCTCATATTTATAAAGCATTGAAGACTCTTCGTTCTCGTTTGGGGACTGTTTTTTTTATTTTTCTTGTTTTTTTTAGATAATTGAGTAAGTGTTTTCTCTACAATAATTGTTATGGTATTTATAGAAACATAATAAATAGGTATATAGAATCATCAATTTTAAGAAAGAGATTATGCACAATATAGATATAAACTACGAAGAGTTGAAGGCTAAGTTCTTGGCTGGAGAGTGCACCGAGGAGGAACTCCAGCAGGTAAGAGATTGGTTGAAAAACTCTCCTGAAGATAGACAAGAACTCTTCCGATTGGAAAAGATGAGCGATGCGCTCAAGGCACAGTTCATGCCCAAATCGCAGATAAGACAAGCGGAAGAAAGACTGATGGCTCACATCCAGAAGCAGGAGGCTGAGCAGGAGGCAGAACAGGAGGCAGAGCATCATGCTCATGTCGTGAGACTATGGCGTCGCGCAGCTGCTGTTGCAGTGGTGTGCGTGTTGGGTGGTTTGGCTTGGTTCTATTCGCAGCACAACAGCTTGCGTCATGTACAGATGCAGCTGGTGACGACAGGTGCCGACAACGATACCACGCTCGTCTTGCCCGACGGAACCAAGGTTTGGCTCAACAAGTTGTCTGCCCTCAAATATCCTAAAGAGTTTGATTCCGACAATCGTGTAGTAGAAATCGAAGGTGAAGGTTATTTCGAAGTAACCAAGAATCCTCATCAGCCCTTCATCGTCGAGAGCGAAGTGATGAGCGTAAAGGTGCTTGGTACGGTGTTCAACTTTCGTATAGACAAGCAACAGCAGCGAGCCACGGTGAGCCTTCTTGAAGGCAAGGTGAAGGTGGTAGGCAACCACGATGAGGGAACCATCGAGCTGAAGCCTGGTCAGAAAGCCTGTGTCGATGCTCGTTTGGGTAACTTGACTGTTTCGGAGAACGATGTTTACCAAGATGCGATGTGGCATGAGCGTAAAACCGCTTTCAGCAATGCCAATGTCAGTGAAATCGCCAAGTTGTTGGAGAAGATTTACCACATACAGGTAGTAGTAGACCCAGCCATTGATCAGGCCAACACCTATTCGGGTGTTATCAAGGAGAAGGAAACCATCGACTCAGTATTGGATTTGCTCCAAAACACACTGCCGATACACTATAAGGTGAAAGGTAATAGGGTTTACCTCATCAAGTAGACTACACCTTATTATATATATACAGAACTTTCGCATATCAAGGAGTTAAGGAGTTAAAGGAGTTAAGGAGTTAAGACGTATGTCTTGCAGCTTTAAAACTACTCCAAAAAGACTATTGTCTTAACTCCTCAGCGACCGCAGGGAGCGATAACTCCTTTAACTTCTTTAACATCCGTACATGGAAGTTTCAGAATATAAAGAACACTTATTCAAAAAAAGTTATTTTTTGAGTAAGTGTTTTTTTGTTTTTCGATGTTATATAAGTGAAATTTATTAACAACAATACAGGTAGTTAACGACCTAACGACTAAAAACAAAGATTATGACACATTGGTATCATTTACAAAAAACAAAAACCGCAGCAGTAGCCTTTGCGCTGATGTTGCTTGCTGGTTCTTGGACAGCTGCCAAAGCTCAGGTTACGTTGAATGTTCCTCAGACCACATTGGGAACAGTCATCAAGCAAATCCAGAAACAGTCTAAGTATCAGTTCACCTATGACGACAACTTGGCTAAGATGCAGGTTAATGCTGTTCAGGTCAAGAATGGTAAGGTGGAAGACGTGTTAGACAAGCTTTTGCACAACAAGAATGTCACTTATGTTATCAAGGATGGCATTATCTATCTGAAGAAGACAGAAACACCAACCTCCCCTAAGAATCACCAGCCTCGCCAGAAGCGTACATACAAAGGTACACTTCTCGACGAGAACAAAGAACCACTTATCGGTGCGGCAATCTTGGTGAAAGGCACCACTCAGCGTGCAGTGACCGATATGGATGGTAACTTTACCATCGAGACCGACGAACCTTCTCCAGTGTTGCAGTTCACCTACTTAGGTTACAAGACC
Source organism: Candidatus Segatella caccae (assembly GCA_900556395.1). Taxonomy (GTDB): domain Bacteria; phylum Bacteroidota; class Bacteroidia; order Bacteroidales; family Bacteroidaceae; genus Prevotella; species Prevotella caccae. The sequence goes on from USOQ01000050.1 coordinate 2,623, forward strand.
ATGGACGTCGCAGCCAAGGAAGGTCATGCTGTAAATGCTCAGATGCTTCCCGACTCTCATTCGCTCAACGAGGTGGTTGTTACAGCTCTCGGTATCAAGCGCGAGAAGAAGATGTTGGGCTACTCTGTACAGGACGTTAAGTCTGACGCTCTTAATACCACTGGCGACCCTTCTGTTACAGGCGCTCTGGATGGTAAGGTCGCTGGTTTGCAGATGAATACCGCAAGCACAGGTCTTGGCGGTTCTACCAAGATTACCATTCGTGGTAACTCTTCACTCACCGACAACAACCAGCCTCTCTGGGTGGTAGACGGTGTGCCTTTCACTGACAACCAGAGCTCTGATGCTTCTGCTTATGGTGGTTACGACCGTGGTGGTACGTCACTCGACCTCAACCCAGAGGACATCGAGTCTATCTCTGTGCTCAAGGGTGCCAACGCCGCAGCCCTCTATGGCTCACGTGCTGGTAATGGTGTTATCTATGTTACTACCAAGAAGGGTAGCCACAAGCAGGGATTCGGCATCACTTACAATGCCAACTTCACTTGGAGCACAGTAGCCGAGACCATTCCTATGCAGAAGCTGTATGGTCAGGGCTCAAGGGGCGCTACCGTTTATAAGGAAGGTGAGGATGGCAGCAAGACCTTGTCAAGCGAGTTGGCTTTCGGTGCTCCTCTTGATGGTAGATTGGAGCCTTCTTTCTTGGGTGAGAACATCGCTTACAGATATTATGGTGATAAGTTGAAGGATTATTTCAACACAGGTTTCTCACAGTTCCACACTGTAGCCCTCGGTAACTCTAACGAGAAGGGACACTTCCGCCTCTCTTTGGGTTACAACGACAATAAGGGTCTTTTCAAAGACGAGACACTCGATAAGTTGATTGTCGACCTCAATGCTGGTAGAACCATCAACAAGTACCTTTCTACCGATAGCAAGATTTCTCTTTCTCGCATGAAGGCGGAGAACCGTCCTATGTCAGGTTTGAATGGTGAGGTGGCTCAGTTGCTTTTGATTCCTGGCAACGTTCGCTTGCAGGATCTTCAGACCTATACCACCGACGACCAATTGCACCGCAACTGGTTTGGTCCTGATATGCAGTATGCCAACCCATACTATGTGCGTCATCGTTTCCAGAACAGTGATGAGCGTTGGCGTGCCTTCGGTTACTATGGTGCCAATGTGAACATCACCGATTGGTTGAAGTTCAACGCTAAGTATGCTTTCGATTACTATCGCACTCGCATTCAGGCCACTGACCTGAGTTTAGGTAACTCTGCTGTCAGCACACCTGGTAAGCACTGGAGCGAGATTGTTACCGATGACAATATGAGCCGTTCGGAGGAAAACAACTTCGAGCACAACATCTCTTTCCTCTTCTTGGGTGACAACCAGATTACTAAGGACTTGCGCTTGGGTTACAACCTCGGTGCCAACATCATGTATCAGAAATATGAGGTGCTGGGTGCATCTACCAAGAACATGCTCGAGAAGGACAACTGGATCTTCAATACAGGTTATCAGTTGACAAGTGCCAGCGAGAATGGACACGAGCGCTCTATGTACTCTGTTTTCGGTTCTCTGCAGTTGGCTTTCCGTGAGTATCTTTCTTTAGACCTCACAGCACGTAACGACTGGTCGTCTACTTTGCCAAAGGACAATCGCTCGTTCTTCTACCCAAGTGCCAGCTTGAGCTACATCTTCAGCGACTTCATGCGCTCTATCGAGCATCCGCTGCCTGCATGGGTGACATTTGCCAAGACTCGTCTGTCTTTCGCACAGGTGGGTAAGGATCCTAACCCATACAACCTCTATAACACACGTCGCTATACTTTCGAGAATGGTATTCGTGTACCTATTCCTCAGACTGTTAAGATGAACAACAACCTGAAGCCAGAGATCAAGTCTTCATTCGAGTGGGGTCTTGAAATGAAGTTCCTTGAGAACCGTTTGGGCTTTGACTTCACCTATTATTATACGAAGACCAAGAACCAGGCTATGCTCGTTGATGCTTCTGCACCATGGTCACAGCAGTGGGTGAATGCAGGTAAGATTACCAACAAGGGTGTCGAGCTGATGCTTTATGGTACACCTGTCAAGACCAAGGATTTCAACTTTGACTTGACCATGAACTTCTCTAAGAACATCTCTCGTGTAGACGAGTTGGCTAATGGTGTAGATCATATCTACTTCAATGGCGATAGCAACATGCCTGTCAAGGTAGGTGCACGTGCAGGTGGCAAGTTGGGCGACATCTATGCCAACAACCTTCTCAAGCGCGATGCCAACGGCCAGATGATTATCGGTGAGGACGGTCTTCCTATGCCTGTTACCAGTGCCGATGCAGGTGGTAACTTGGAGCAGTATATCCTCGATCATCCTATCGGCAACATCGAGCCTAAGCTTCTCATGTCAGTTACTCCAAGCCTTAACTATAAGGGTGTTAGCCTGACAGCTATGTTTGATATGCGATTTGGTGGCGAAGTAGTCAGCGTGTCAGAAGGTATGGCTACATCCGTAGGTACTTCAGAGCGCACTGCTTATCGTGGTGAGTACAAAGAACTCAATGGTGTTAAAGACTATTATATGGTAGCACCTGGTGTGACAGCTGATGGTCAGCCTAATACCAAGGAGGTTAGTGCACAGGCTTACTACTCTCACATCGGTTTGTATAAGGCACAGAAGGGTTTTGCTGAGATGTTCGTACACAGCGCATCTTACATCAAGTTGAAGGAACTCGCTTTGGGTTACAGCTTGCCAAAGAGCTTGTTGAGAAAGACTCCTCTCACCAATGTGAAGTTGTCATTCGTGGCTCGCAACTTGTGCTTCTTGCTCAAGCATACACCAGGCAACCCTGACGGAGGTTACGACACCTCTATGTTCTCTCAGGCCCTCGACTTCGCTGCCGTGCCTTATACTCGTACATTCGGCTTCTCAGTCAATGTAGCTTTCTAAATCCTATTACATTTACATCAAACAGATTGACACAATGAAAAAGACAATTATATTCAAGGCTATGTTTATGTCAATGGCATTAGCAAGTTTGGCTTCTTGCTACGACATGGACGATATGAGCAAGAATCCATACGAATTGCCTGATAACACCACTGGCGGCGGTGAAGAGCAGCCTGGTGAGGATGACAAGACCAAGTATGCCGACATCAACATCGACTACAAGGTGAGCAAGGCTGATACCTTGGCGCTGAAGAGCGAGTTGAGCTCTGCCAACACCGTTTTCCGCAACTTCCTCTATGAAGGATTCTACAACGACTATCAGATCACTACCAACCTGAGTCATGATATCTATGCGGGCTTCGTGGCTAACAACCAGCCTAAGCATGCAGGTCAATCTCCTGACTATTATTATCAGGATGGATGGAGCGGTAGACGTTGGGCTCATTTCTACAACGACCGCAGCAGCGAGTATCGTACCTTGTTGCGTGCCTATAAGTTCAACGAAAACACCAAGAAGTACAAGAACTTGTTCTATGCCACACGTATCTACTATGCTTTCTTGGCGCTTGCCAACACTGATACTTATGGCGATATGCCTTTCAAGGAGTATGTGCAGGCCAAGATTCCTGAGACCAACAATGTGGCTTACAACACCCAGGCTGAGGTTTACGATGCGATGTTCCGTATGTTGGAGCAGGCTGTAGACAGCATCAAGCCAAGTGATGCTACTCAGATAGGTTATCCCACCGACGATATCTGCTATCATGGCGACTGGAACAAGTGGCTCCGCTTTGCCAATTCTCTGCGCCTTCGCATGGCTTTGCGTATCTCCAACGTAGACCCTGCTCGTGCTAAGCAGGAAGCACAAAATGCGCTTAACAACAAGTATGGTCTGATGCAGAGCAACGACGACAATATGCAGATCGTTCCTAAGTATGCTCCTGTAGAGCAGGGCGGTACTAACGATGGTGGTAACGAGCATCCTTTAGTGATGTGTAGTGTTTGCTACAATGGTGAGAGTGTGATGTCTAAAGACTTGGAGAACTTCTATCGCAACGCCAGTGAGGGTGGTACAGAATATAAGATCAAGACCGGTCGCAATAGCTTTATCACCAAGAAGATCGACCCACGTTGCTTGGTAAGCTGGTATCGAAGTAAGATGACAGCGAGCACGCTGGAGGCTGGCGAGGATAGCCAGAGAGAAGACTTCGTAGGTTGTGAGCGTGGTGCTCAGGCTCCTGTTATTGATATGGGTACTTTAAACTTCTCACTCACTCGTACAGCGCCAAAGAGCATGGGCAAGCCTTTGGATGGTAACTACTTCTTCAGTCGTGAGCGTGCTTACCTCTTGTTAGGCTATGCTGAGTCTGAGTTCTTGAAGGCTGAGGCTGCCTTGCGTGGCTGGGCTGGTATGGAACTTACTGGTACTGCCGAGGAGTACTACAAGTCCGGTATCAAGGCTTCTATGGATTACTATGGTATTGCCAACGACAAGGCACAGGCTTATATCGATGGTTTGAAGACCCTTACTACCGATAAGGTATTCGAGGGTGGCGACAAGGAGAAGCAACTCGAAGCTATCATCACTCAGAAGTGGATGGCTATCTTCCCTAATGGTAATGAGGGATGGGCTGAGTTCCGTCGCACCGACTACCCAGCTTTGGCTAACCAGTTGACCAACAATAGTGGTGGTGACGTTCCTATGGGTAAGAATATCAAGCGTATTCTCTATCCTCTAAGCGAGAATAGCAACAATTACTTCACTTCTCATCCTGAGCTTCTGCAGGTCAACACACAGGGCAATCGCCTCTGGTGGGACGTAGCTGATACCAATGATGATAGTGGTAATCGTGTGCAGCCTAACAATTTCAGATAATAAAGAGTAACTTATTGTCTATGAGAAGAAAATCAGTTGTGTTTATATTCGTATTTTTCACCTTGATGGCGCAAGCTGTCAAGGTGAATGTACAGAATGCGGTGGACTTCGTGCAGCCCTTGATGGGTTCCGACTCCGACCACGGGCTTTCCACAGGCAATACTTATCCTGCCATCGCCATGCCTTGGGGCATGAACTTCTGGGTTCCCCAGACAGGAAAGATGGGCGATGGATGGCAGTATACTTATGCTGCCAAGAAGATAAGAGGACTGAAGCAGACGCATCAGCCCAGTCCTTGGATCAATGACTACGGTCAGTTCTCGTTGATGCCTATTGTAGGAAAACCTGTTTTCGACGAGGAGCAGAGAGCCAGTTGGTTCTCACATAAGGCAGAGAAGGCGACACCTTATTATTATAGTGTCTATCTCGCCGACTACGATGTGACTGCCGAACTTTGTCCTACGGAGCGTGCTGCGCTGATGGCTTTCACCTTCCCTAAGACCGATAGTGCTCATGTCGTTATCGATGCTTTCGATAAGGGTAGCTATATCAAGATACTGCCAGACCAACGCAAGGTGGTGGGCTTTTCCACTCGTAATAGCGGTGGTGTGCCAGCAAACTTCAGAAATTACTTTGTCATCGAGTTCGACCATGACTTTGACGCTGTGCTTAGTGTAAAGGATGGCGAATATCAGGAAGGTCATGAGCAGGAGGGCAACCATGTGGGTGCCATCATCTCCTTCAAGATAGGTAAGAGAGGCGAAAAGGTACAGGCTCGTGTGGCTTCTTCCTTCATCAGTGAGGAGCAGGCTTGGCAGAACATACAAGAGTTGGGACAAGCCGATATGGAGCAGCTCTGCCAGCAGGGTAGAAACCGCTGGAACGAGGTGTTGGGCAAGATCGAAGTAGAGGATGAGGATATCGACCATCTGCGTACTTTCTATAGCTGTCTGTATCGTTCGGTACTCTTCCCACGCGCTTTCTATGAGAAGAATAGTGCTGGCGAGATTGTACATTACAGTCCTTACAATGGTACTGTCCAGAAGGGCTATATGTTTACCGATACTGGTTTTTGGGACACCTTCCGCTGCCTCTTCCCCTTGCTCAACCTGATGTATCCTTCTGTCAATGAGAAGATACAGGATGGTTTGGCTAATACTTATAAGGAGAGTGGCTTCTTGCCAGAGTGGGCAAGTCCTGGTCATCGCGGCTGCATGGTGGGCAACAACTCAGCCTCTGTGGTGGCCGATGCTTATCTCTCTGGCTTGCGTGGCTATGATGTCGAAACCCTTTGGCAGGCAGTGGTACATGGTGCTAATGCCGTTCATCCTGAAGTCAACTCTACAGGTCGTCATGGTTATGAGTATTACAACAAGTTGGGCTATGTGCCTTACGATGTGAAGATCAATGAGAGCGTGGCTCGCACCTTGGAGTATGCTTACGACGACTGGTGTATCTATCAGTTTGGTAAAGCCTTGGGCAAGTCGCAGAAGGAGTTGAAGCCTTTTGCCAAGCGAGCTAAAAACTATGAGAAAGTGTTCGACAAGGAGAGCGGTTTGATGCGCGGCAGATTGCTGAATGGAAAGTTCCAAGCTCCCTTCAATCCATTGAAGTGGGGTGATGCTTTCACCGAGGGCAATGCTTGGCACTACACCTGGTCGGTATTCCACGACCCTCAGGGCTTGATGCGCCTCATGGGTGGTAAAGACCGATTCAACCAGATGCTCGACTCCGTATTCCAACTCCCTCCTGTCTTCGACGATAGCTATTATGGTTTCACCATCCATGAGATCAGAGAGATGCAGGTGATGAACATGGGCAACTATGCACACGGCAACCAGCCCATCCAGCATGGCATCTATCTCTATGGTTATAGCGGACAGCCCTGGAAGAGTCAGTACTGGGTGCGCCAGGTGATGGATCGTCTCTATACACCTACTCCCGATGGCTATTGTGGTGATGAGGACAACGGACAGACCTCTGCCTGGTATGTCTTCTCTGCCATGGGCTTCTATCCTGTTTGCCCTGGTACAGGACAATACGTCTTGGGCACTCCTTATTTCCAGAAGATGAAACTACATCTGGAGAATGGCAAGCAGATTAACATCCTCGCTGATGGTAACGGATGCTATATCGACGAGATGCAGCTCAATGGTCAGTTGTACGAACGCAACTACCTCGATATGAAGGTGCTGAAGCAAGGTGCTAACATCTCCTTCCGCCTATCTGAAAAGCCTAATATGCTGCGCGGTACGATGGAGGCTGATGCACCTTATTCTTTCTCTAACTTCTCTAAGTAGTTTTTCAATAAAACATTTCTTATATTCTGAAAATGAGAAAAAGTTTATTTCCTATATTAGTATTGTTGGCTTGTGTGATGGTTGGAGGCCATCCACAAGCCGCTTTTGGTCAGACAGCTGACAACCTCACCCAGTTTGTAAATCCACGGATTGGTACAGGCGGTCATGGACACGTCTTCTTGGGTGCCAATGTGCCTTTCGGCTATGTGCAGTTGGGACCTACAGAGCATACGCGCGGTTGGGACTGGTGCTCGGGCTATCATGAGTCCGACTCGGTGTTGATAGGCTTCGGACATCAGCACCTCAGTGGTACGGGTATTGGCGAGTTGGGCGATGTAGCCTTCCTGCCTGTTACCGATGCCAAGCAGAAAGAGGTGGTGTTTCATCATGCCAACGAGAATGTGCGTCCTGGCTATTATGCCGTGAAGTTGCAGCAACCCAATGTGTGGGTGGAGCTTACAGCCACCAAGCGTGCTGGATTCCATCGTTACACCTTTGGAGCCGATGTAAAGAAAGCCCAGTTGGTGCTCGACCTCTTCCAAGGCATCGGATGGGATAAGCCCACAGATTATGCCTTGGACGAGATGAAAACCACAAGTGTGGCTGGTCATCGCTTCTCTACAGGTTGGGCAAAAGACCAGAAGAATTTCTTTGTAGCAGAATTCTCGCAGCCTGTTACCATTGAGCCTTTAGACAGCGGCAGATGGTTGGTGCAGGTTTCTGATGCAGCTCAGCCCCTTCTCATCAAGGTGGGACTCTCGGCAGTGAGCATCGACAATGCCAAGGAGAACCTGAAGGCAGAGATTCCGGCATGGAACTTCCAGCAGGTGGTGGCGCAAGCCGATGCTGCCTGGAACGAGGCCTTGGCTAAGGTGAGGGTAGAGACAACTGATGCTACCGTGCGTCGCATCTTCTATACTGCAATGTTCCATTCCATGACCGCTCCTTCGGTCTTCTCGGATGTCAACGGAGAGTATCGTGGTGCTGATGGTAAGGTGCATCAAGGCGACTTCACCAACTACACGACGCTCTCGCTCTGGGACACCTATCGTGCTGCACATCCTCTGATGACCCTGATACATCGAGAGATGTTGCCAGATATGGCAAGTACCTTTATCAACATCTATCGTCAACAGGGCAAACTACCTGTATGGCATCTGATGGGCAATGAGACCGACTGTATGGTGGGAAATCCGGGTATTCCGGTGCTTGCCGACCTGGTGCTCAAAGGATATGTCAAGGATAAGGAGGGAGCCTACGAAGCCATGAAGCAGTCGGCTCTACGCGACGACCGTGGTCTCGGCTTGCTCAAGAAGTATGGCTATCTGCCTTACGACAAGGATCCAGAGATGGAAACAGTGGCTAAGGGACTGGAGTATGCTTTGGCAGACGACTGCGTGGCTAAGGTGGCTCGCTTGTTGGGCAAGAAGGCTGATGCTAAGTATTTTGCTCAGCGTGCTCAAACCTATCGCAAGTACTTCGACAAGCAGACAGGATTTATGCGTGGCATCGGTACTGACGGTAAGTTCCGTGTACCTTTCAATCCTTTCTCGGCTGTTCATCGTCAGGACGACTACACGGAGGGCAATGCCTGGCAGTACACCTGGCTCGTTCCGCATGATGTGCATGGATTGGTGAAGCTCTTCGGCAACGAGCAGCAGTTTGTTACTAAGCTCGACTCTCTCTTCATCGTCACGGGCAATATGGGCGACAATGCTTCTCCTGATATCTCAGGTCTGATAGGACAGTATGCTCATGGCAACGAGCCAAGCCATCAGGTGCTCTATATGTATAACTATGTGGGGCAACCCTGGAAAGCAGCACGCCTCATCCGCCAGACCATGCACGAGATGTACAAAGACGATTACGACGGACTGAGTGGTAATGAGGACGTAGGTCAGATGTCGGCATGGTACATCCTCTCGGCTATGGGACTCTATCAGGTAGAGCCTGCTGGTGGTAAGTATATCATCGGAAGCCCTGTATTGGATAAGGCTACCCTCAACGTAGGTGGTAAGGACTTCTCTATCGTCTGCAAGGACAACAGCAAGGAGAATATCTATATACAGTCGGTGAAGTTGAATGGCAAGCCTTACACCAAGTCGTATATCATGTATCAAGACATCATGAAAGGTGGAATCTTAGAACTCCAGATGGGTAGCAAGCCCTCTAAGTGGGGCACACGTGTGGCAGATCGCCCATAAAGCCTCTTTTTCGCAAGTTCTGAAGTTAAAGGAGTTAAGGAGTTATCGCTCCCTACGGTCGCTGAGGAGTTAAGACAATAGACTTTTTGGCGTAGTTCTTTTAAGCCGCAAGACACACGGCTTAACTCCTTTAACTTCCTGATATGCGAAAGTTCAGTTATAAAAAAATAGAACTCATTCATAACAACAATTCTTCATAACACAAAACCAAGCAATGAGAAAGACAATATTGACTATGGCCCTTCTTGCTGCCATGACAGCTATGGCACAGGAACATGCCGAAGTAGATGTACACGCTCGTTACACCAAGGTGGTGACACCTGTCAACGGCAAGTATGAGTCGAAACGTCCACCTGTGGAGGAACGACTCTTCACGTCTGTGGCTGTAGAGAAGAAGATCAAGGAGATACAGAAACTCCTGAAGAAGAATCCTAAGCTCGCCTGGATGTTTGCCAACTGTTATCCCAATACCTTGGAGAGCACCGTACACTATCGTGTGCTCGAGAATGGCGACGACGACACCTTCGTCTATACTGGGGATATTCCAGCCATGTGGCTTCGCGACTCTGGCGCACAGGTGTGGCCTTACATAGCCCTTTCCAACAAAGACGAGAAACTACAGAAGATGCTTCGTGGCGTTATCCTTCGCCAACTGAAGTGTATCAACATCGACCGTTATGCCAATGCCTACAATGATGGTCCTACAGGAGCTGGTTGGCAGAAGGATGATACGCAGATGCAGGCAGAGGTATTCGAGCGTAAGTATGAGATCGACTCGTTCTGTTATCCCATCCGTTTGGCTTACGAATACTGGAAGGTGACAGGCGACGATTCTATCTTCGGTGAAGATTGGATGAAAGCGATAGAGAATATCCTCAAGACCTTCCGTGAGCAACAGCGCAAGGAGACAGCCAAGGCTTATCACTTCACTCGTATGACCGACCGTGCTTTCGATACCGTGGGCTGGGATGGTTTTGGTGCTCCTGTGAAGCCCGTAGGCCTCATCGCTTCTATGTTCCGCCCTTCTGATGATGCCACCATTCTTCCTTTCCTCATTCCTTCCAACTTCATGGCGGTTTCTTCCATGAATAAGGCGGCTGAGATATTGAAGCATGTAGCCGAGAAAGCAGAAGATGCTCAGAAGACAAAGGCGCTCAAGATTGCTGCCGACTGTTCTGACCTCGCCAAGGAGGTGAAGGAGGCTTTGCAGAAGTATGCGGTATGCGAACATCCTAAGTATGGCAAGATTTATGCTTACGAGGTAGATGGTTTTGGCAACCGTCTCTTGATGGATGATGCCAATGTGCCTTCACTCTTGGGTATGGGCTATTTGGGCGATGTGGAGATGGACGATCCTATCTACCAGAATACGCGCCGCTTCGTATGGAGCGAGGACAATCCTTGTTTCTTCCGTGGTAAGGCGGGTGAGGGTATCGGTGGTCCACACATCGGCTACGATATGCCTTGGCCAATGTCTATCATGATGAAGTGCTTCACGGCTACCAACGACGACGAGATTCGCTGGTGTATGAAGACGCTCCTCAACACCGATGCGGGTATGGGCTTCATCCATGAGTCTTTCCATAAGGACGATGCTTCTAACTATACGCGTGCTTGGTTTGCATGGCAGAATACCCTCTTTGGTGAGTTGGTCATCAAACTCGTCAACGATGGTAAGGCTGAGCTTCTCAACAATCTATAATCATACTTTTTATTAAACAATAACAATGAACGATATCAAAATCATAGGTGCTGCGCTTCCCAATATTCCTTGGGAAGACAGACCACAAAATAGCAATGTGCCTCTGTGGCGCTTTTCTCAGAACCCCATTATCCAGCGCAATCAGCTACCCGACTCCAATAGTATCTTCAATAGTGCCGTAGTAACTTATAAGGATGGATTTGCAGGTGTCTTCAGATGTGATGACAAGAACCGACGCATGACGCTTCATGCTGGTTTCAGTAAGGATGCCATTCACTGGGATATCAACGAAGAAACCATTCGCATGGAGTGCGACGACAAGGAGGTAGGAGAGTGGGTGTATGGCTACGACCCTCGTGTGTGCAAGATAGGTGAGAAGTATTATGTCACCTGGTGCAATGGTTATCATGGACCAACGATTGGTGTGGCATGGACAGAGGATTTCAAGACTTTCCATCAGTTGGAGAATGCCTTCTTGCCTTACAACCGCAATGGGGTGATGTTCCCTCGCAAGATCAATGGCAAGTTTGCGATGCTGAGTCGTCCCAGTGATACAGGACATACTGCCTTTGGTGATATCTTCTATAGCGAGTCGCCCGACTTGGAGTACTGGGGGCATCATCGTCATGTGATGGCGCCCGCTGCCTTCGAGGAGAGTGCTTGGCAGTGCATGAAGATTGGTGCAGGACCTGTGCCTATTGAGACTTCTGAGGGATGGTTGTTGCTCTATCATGGTGTGCTCCACTCTTGCAATGGGTATGTCTATGCTTTCGGTGCTGCGCTGCTCGACTTGGAGGAGCCTTGGAAGGTGATAGGGCGTTCGGGCCAGTATCTCATCACACCTCAGGAGTTGTATGAGTGTGTGGGTGATGTGCCAAACGTGTGTTTCCCTTGTGCTTCGCTCTGCGATGCTGAGACAGGTCGCATAGCTGTATATTATGGTTGTGCTGATACGGTCACTGGTTTGGCTTTCGGTTATGTACCAGAAATCATCGACTTTATCCGCAAGACCAATATCGTGAAGTAACTTTTTTAAGGAGTTAAAGGAGTTAAAGGAGTTAAAGGAGTTTAAGAAGTTAAGGGGTTAAAGAAGTTAATGGAAGTTATCGCTCCTTTCAGTCGCTCGGGAAGTTAAGGGACAATAGCTTCGGCTGCTTATGGGCAGGCTTGCACTGGGGAGGGCGTGGCATCTTGCCCGCCCATAATTAGCAAGATGCCTGCCCTCCCAGTGCAGCGAAGCCTTTACTTCTTCTAACTCTATAACTTTCTCTTTTGAAAAAGTATAGTGATGATAAAATATTAATACGACAAGGTAAATTCTGCGGTAAAAAGTTTTCAGGAAAAGTTTTAGGTTTATTTTAATAACCGCTATGGTGTGCGAGAAGCATACCGTAGCGGTCTTTTTTTTATAAGTTTCTATTGCGGATATTCTATGAAAATCCGCAACAAATATACGATTATTCAAGTTTCGTAAGTGAGGGAATTGATTGAAATTGAGGAAGTTATCGCTCCTTTCAGTCGTTCGGGAAGTTAAGATGCAATAGTCTTCTTCGTAAAACGTAGAACATGTTAGATGAAAAAAAATGAAAAAAAAATCATTTTCGAGTAAGTAGTTTTCATTTCTATGTTGTTATAAGAGCGTATTAACTAACTTTTTTGGGAGAAACTCTATGTACGAGACTACCCATAAATACTAAATTTAATAACTAAACCCTAACAGTATGAGACTAAATCGACTTTTTAGTGTCGCGCTCTCCTTCCTTTTTGGAGTTTCAGCAAGTGCTCAGCAGCCTTATGGTGGATGTTGGCATCCAGAACACATCAAGAACTGGTCGCCAGAAACCGACAAGAATGCTAAGTTTAACCGTTCTAAGGTGCCTTTGGCTAAGCGATTCAAGGAGCCTACCTTGATGAAAGCCAATGCAAATCAGTTCTATGAGGGACAGGTATGTAACGCTACCATTCTTTTCCCTACATGTAGTTCTTGCCCATCTCAGGGTGCTAACAACTTCTTAGGTTATCAGCCTACTTATTGGCAGTATATGGATAAACTCGTTTATTGGGCAGGTTCTGCCAGCGAGGGTATCATTATTCCTCCTCCAGCACCATCTACTGATGCTGCTCACCAGAGTGGTGTGAAGTCTCTTGGTCAGATTTTCTTCCCTCCTTATGCTTACGGTGGAAATTCAGCATGGGTTCGCGAGATGCTTACTAAGGAGAATGGCTCTTACATCTTTGCCAAGAAATTGTACGAAATAGCAAAGTACATGGGCTTCGATGGTTGGTTTATCAACCAGGAGTCTGGTGGCTCTACTCTCTCAGAATGGGCTGGTTTCATCAAAGAGTTTAATGCCATCGCTGATGCTGACGGAAATACTCACATGGAAATCCAGTGGTATAATGCGAGTGGTTCACCAAGTCCAACCATCTTGAAGTCACATAAGAATACTTCTCAGTTCTTGGAGTATGGAGCTAATGGTGACTATCGTGGTCAGGCAGCGTCACTTGGTTGCACAGAGGCGGAGACTTTCTCTAAGATCTATGCAGGTATCCAGGTGGTAAGTAGCGGTCATACAGGATTCGGTTATTATCTCAATAGGTCTATGCCTACAACGGGTCACGTAGGTTCTATCGACTTGTTCTGCCCAGAGGAGCGTATCTGGAAGGATAACGTAAAGAACCTTCTTGGTAAGGATGATACAGGTCCAAGTGCATACGCAGCTATTCAGAAAACCTTTAAGAATGAGGAGATGATGTGGGTGAACCAAGAGGGTGACCCAACTGTTACATCTACTACATCTTGGCCTGGTATTTCTAACCGCGTATTGGAGCGTTCTGCTATCACCAGCATGCCTTTCGTTAGCTCATTCTGCGTAGGTGTAGGTAAGCACCGCTTTGTAGAGGGTAAGCTTGAAGGTACACAAGACTGGTATCATAGTGGTGTACAGAGCATCATGCCTACATGGCGCTGGTGGATTGAGAACAAGGGCAACTTGTCTGCTTCTATCAACTGGGAAGAAGCTTACAACTACGGTTCAAGCATTGAGGTGAGCGGTAGCTTGACAACAGGTGATCACCTCATGCGTCTCTATAAGACTATGATTCCTGTAACAGCAGGTGGTACTCTCCGTCTCGTTTACAAGACTACAACTCCTGGTACTGTTGAGATGAAGTTGGCTACAGAGAGTTCTACAACTCCTGACGTGACTCTGACCGATGCTACAGTGACAGAGAAGAATGGTTGGACCATCGCCGACTATGACTTGGCTTCACTCAATGGCAAGACCATCTATATGATTGCCCTCAACATGAAGAGTGAGACAGAGGTTCCTTACTATCAGTTGAAACTCGGTGAGCTCGCAGTGTTGCCAGCAGGTTATGCTCCTGCAAGCGTTGACGTTGAGAACCTTGCATCTACAACTACTCTCGGTGCAGAAAAGAATGATGTTCGTTTGACTTGGGATTATACCTATAACGACGACTTCGATCACTTCGATATCTATAAGAAGCATGAAGATGGCGAGCGCACTTTGGTAGGTCAGACTCGTGGCGAGGCTTTCTATGTTCCTACATTCGTTCGTAATGGCGTAGATAATTTCCTCGAGATGGAAGTAGTTCCTGTCATGAAGGATATGAAGCAGCAGCCTGCTAAGAGCATCAAGCTCAACTATCCTAAGGGTACAGCTCCTGTAGTTACCTTCTCTTTGGGTAAGAGCTACCTCGAAGTAGGTGAATCTACACATATCACAGCTAAGGGTACAGGTAGACCTACAGCTTGGGAGTGGATCCTGCCAGAGGGCTTGGAGTTCAAGCCAGGTACTGCTACTAATGAGGAGACAATCTACGTAGTGGCTAAGAAGCCAGGTAAGATGAAAGTTACTGTAAAGGTTACTAACGTTGTTGGTACATCTGAAACCACTAAGCAAGTTATCGACGTTATTGCTAAAGAAGACGCTGCAACTGTTTACAACGTAGTACAGAACAAGACTGTGGTTAAATTCTCTAACTCTACTAATAGTACTGAGACACCTTGGAAGATTATCGATGGTGAAGTTTATCCACAAGAGACAAGCGGTAAGTGGTGTACATTGCAGAGCGACCGTTGGGCTATCTTCGATTGCCAGAGCGCATATCGTATCTATGGTTTCTGTATCTATGATGGTAACTCTGGTCCTGAGTATGGTGTTGACCAGATCAACAACTATAAGATTCAGTTGTCTAACGATGGTGAGACCTGGACAACAGTGGTTGATGCTGAAAACCGTGTAAAAGAGAGCATCAAGTATGACTATATTCCTCCTTTCAAGGCACGTTATGTGAAGTTGATTCCTGAGGCTAACGGTACTCTCCGTATTTGGGAGTTCCAGGTATTCGGTTCTGAGGACAACAATATGTCTATCTCGGTTCCTTCTTCTGAGGTGAAGATGAACGCTGGTGAAACACAGAACATCGTAGTAACTTACGACTTGAATGGTGATCCAAGAGATCCTAAATTCTCTTGCCGTGTGAAGTCAACTGCTGGTTTGAAGGTGGGTACTATCACAGAGGATCAGGCTAACTGCACATTCACCATCCCTGTAACAGCAGGTATGAAGATGGGTGTTGAGAAACTCACTATCACAGTAGATAATGGTGGTACATACAAGGAGCGTGTTGTGAATATCAGCATCGACTCTAATACACAGCCTAACATCTTGACAGGTGCTACTGCTGAGGTTCGTCACTATCAGGGTGATGGTGGATTCGGTGTTGCATTCGACAAGTTCGATATCCCTGGCTTGACAGATGGTGACAAGGCTGCTGATGCTCTTGGAGCAATCGAGACACCTTCTACTCATAAAGATGACGCATGGGCTATCTTTACTGCACCAGAGGGCAAGTCTTGGAATCTCTCTAAGGTTGCTATCCACATCCCTAACAACAACAAGGGTACAAATGATAACGATGAAGCTGGTATCGTCAACAAGGAGATTAGCATCGCTGTAGGTAACGATATCAATAACTTGAAGCGCGTGAAGACATTCTCTGACCTGGGTGAGGTTTCTGAGTTGGAGTACATCTTGCCAGACTTCGAGGAGACTAAGTATATCGCAGTGATCTGTAACTTGAATCCATACTTCTATCCTTCTTTGGCTGAGGTTGAGGCTTATGAGCAGTTTGCTGCTGCTATGCCAGCAGTAGCTCCCGTAGCAGTGAAATCAGGTTGGAATGCTGATGTTATCGCTGAGGGTAAGCCTGCAAAACAGTTCTCTGACAATATTCTCGACAACCAGGGTTGGGTATTCTATACTGAGGATGTTCAGAAGGAAGGTGCTCTTTGTGGCAGCAATGGTATCGTAACAACAGCAAATGGAACTCAGTTCCAGATAGCTGACTTTAGTAAGAAGAATGCGCTCACTCTTAAGTCTAACTTCTCTGCTGGTACATTGGAGTTTGAAAATCCAGAGAAGTGTGAGGAACTTTACTTCCTCGTTGTCTCTGCAAATGGTGGTGCAAGTCTTGTAGCTACTGCATATTACACAGACAATACTCATACCTATAATGAGCGTTATACTCCTCAGGATTGGTATACCGATTCTCCATCAGGTAGCGAGGCTGTATATGGTTTGGGTCGTATCATAACAAAGCAGAACCTTCCATATTACCAAGACGATATCGATACTGGTAAGATTCGCCTCTATGAGTACACTATGAAGACTGATAAGTCGAAGGAAGTGAAGAATGTTGAGTTCACAAAGACCTATGGTGGCGCTGGTTATATCACCATCTTGGGTGTTTCAAGAAAGGGTACTGGCGGTGTAGCTTCTGGCATCGAGAACATCGAGAACCGTCCATCAGCAAGTGCTGTAAATGGTATCTACACTATCAATGGTATGAAGATTAACACCTTGCAGAAGGGCATCAACATCATCAAGATG
>USOQ01000051.1 GCA_900556395.1 Candidatus Segatella caccae
TGTTCTACTAAGTGAAAATTATGCCTCAGCAGCGGCAGCGGCGGCAGCGGCAGCAGCGTTACGTGTCATCTTGATAGAGCAAACTACTACAGCCTTGCTTGTAGCGAGCTCGAGACCCTCGAATGAGAGGTCGCCTACCTTGATGCTCTTGCCGATCTTCAACTCGGTAACGTCGATGTCGAGGTGCTCAGGAATAGCCTGATAAGGAGCTGTAACATCGATCTTGCGGATAGAGAGGTTCATACGACCACCATCGCGAACACCCTGTGCCAAACCTACCAACTTCACTGGGATGCCGATAGTGATAGGCTTCTGATCGTTAACCTCGTAGAAGTCAACGTGCAGAGGAGCGTCTGTTGTTGGGTGGAACTGAATCTCCTTCATGATAGCTGTGTGGCTCTCACCATCGATGATGAGGTTGATAACATATACGTGAGGAGTGTAGATGATCTTGCGAAGCTCAGCGAAAGGAACTGCGAAAGACATAGCCTCAGGAGCACCATTAGCGCCCTTCTTCTCGCCATACAAGTTACAAGGAACCATACCCTCTTTGCGCAATGTTTTAGAAGCTTTCTTGCCAAGGTCTGTGCGCTTCTGACCTGTTACGTTAATCTCTTTCATTGTGTTACTCTAAATTAAGTGTTGATTAATAAAATGTGCCTTAACTCGCCATCACACGGATTAGCTTTGAAAAAGCGATTTTTACAAAACGGATGCAAAATTACTGTTTTTCTTTGGAATACGCAAATTTAACGACCATAATTTTGAAAAAAAGAGTTTTTATTCTAAAAAAATGAGAAATAACTGAACTTTTTCTTGTTTATTAGGAGATAAATACTTACTTTTGCAGCAAAATACATTTAATCCGTAAATTATTAGAGAATGATTAACAGGGACTTGATTAGAAGAAAGATTGTGCAGTTAACCTATGCGTACTATCAAAACGGCAATCGTAACATGGACAACGCCGAGAAGGAGTTGTTCTTTAGCCTGTCCAAGGCATACGATTTATACAATTATCAATTACAACTTATCGTAGAAATCACTAAGGAGGCGCGTAAGCGTTACGACTTGGAGGTGAGTCGTGTGCAGCGTGAGGGTGGTGAAGCTCCATCGCAGAAGTTTGCTTTCAACCGCTTCGCCGTGCAGCTCGAGGAAAACAAGATGTTGAATGAGTGGATCGAAGCCAAAAACTCATCTTGGGATGATGATGTAGAGGTGTTGCGACGCATCTACAACCACATTGTAGAGAGCGATATCTACCAGCAGTACATCAGTGATGAAGCTGATGGCTACGATGAGGATCGTGAGGTGTGGCGCAAACTGTACAAGAACATCGTGATGAACAATGAAGACATCGAAGCCCTGCTTGAGGAAAAGAGCCTCTACTGGAACGATGATAAGGACATCATTGACACCTTTGTACTGAAATCTATCAAGCGTTTTGACCCTGCTAATAAGGCTAATCAGGAACTCTTGCCCGAATACAAGGACATGGATGATCGTGAGTTTGCACGCAAGCTCTTCCGTGCCACCATTCTTAATGCTGATGAGTATCAGAAATATATGAGCAGAGTATCGCGCAACTGGGATTTCTCTCGCTTGGCTTATATGGATATGGTAATCATGCAGATAGCCATTGCCGAGTTGGTCAACTTCCCAGGTATTCCTGCCACCGTCACCATCAACGAGTATGTGGAGTTGAGCAAGCTCTACAGCACACCACGTAGTGGTGGTTATGTCAATGGTATGCTCGACGGAATCACTCGTTCGCTCATTGAGACAGGCGTCATCATGAAGGAATTGCCTGAGCGTCCTCATCGCGAACAGAATGTGCAGCGACGTGGTGGACGCAGCCCTTATGGAGTTGGTTATGGTGCACCTCGTGGTGGACGTGATGGACAGCAGCGCAGACAGCGCATAGGTCAGCCCAGATATCAGAACAACCACTGGAACGACGCCAATCAGCAGGACTATCAGCAGTATGACTCAAGAGAGGCATATCATGGTATGACCGATGAACAACCAGCACAGCAGTCTGCTCCTGAGGAAGAGATGTAAGAAACACCTTATTATAAATAGATATATAAGACTCACCTTTTATATATATAACTCAATTATATATATAACTCAACTTTCGCAAATGGGGAAGTTAGAGAGAAGTTATAGAAGTTAAAGCCGTATGCTTTGTGGAGAAAAATCAAGCTATCAACGCTGTTGTCCCTTAACTTCTCGAACGACCGAAGGGAGTGATAACTTCCCTTAACTTCTCTATCTTCCGTACATGCGAATAAGAAGCAAGTATATAAGCAAAAACTAAAAAAGAAGAAACAATATGACAAACTTATTATTGCAGAGCGCTGGCAACCAGAGTGGAATGCCTATGCTCATTATGATGGTAGCTATCTTTGTTATCATGTGGTTATTTATGATTCGTCCACAGCAGAAGAAGCAGAAGAAGATTCGCCAGTTTCAGAATGCTCTGAAGGAAGGCGATAAGGTAGTTACTGGAGGTGGTATCTATGGCGCTGTGAAGCGTGTTAATATAGAGGAGAATACTGTAGATATCGAGGTGGCACGTGGTGTAGTCATCACCGTAGCTAAGGGCTATGTGTTCGCAGACGCCACATCGCAGACTCCTAATGCATAGGCCATCGCGATATCGCATATTTAGTACGTTCAGCAAACTCCTTTTTGGCACCATCAACAAGGAGTTGCTGATATTCTTGTTCTTTCTCGCACTTAGCGGCTCTTTCTGGATGATGATGTCGCTCAACGAGACCTACGAGAAGGAAATCTGTGTGCCTGTAAGGTTGGTAGATGTGCCACGAAACGTAGTCATAACAGGCGAACTGAACGACACGGTGAAGGCTGTCATTCGTGACAAGGGTTTCACTCTCGTCACTTATGAGTTTGGCCATGTGTTGCGGCCGCTATCCTTTAAGTTTTCTGCCTATGCCGACGAGGATAAGGGTAAAGGCGTCGTGCCTTTGGCTGACGTGCAGCGACAGGTGCAAGCACAGCTTTATGGGTCGAGCAAACTGCTCTCTGTGAAGCCCACAGACTATGACTTCTACTTCACCTATGGCGCATCCAAGCAGGTGCCCGTCGTCTTCAGAGGAAGGGTGACAGCCAGTAAGAGCTACTATCTTGCTCATACCGACTTTCTGCCTGCTGAGGTGACAGTCTATGCCAACAAAGCTCAGTTGGACAAGGTGAAGTATGTAGAAATAGAACCTTTCAACCTGCGCAATCTGCAAGACACGATTCATACGACCGTGCGACTGCAAAAGATTCGCGGTCTGAAGATGGTTCCTGCAACCGTGCGTCTCTCCGTCTATCCCGATGTGCTTACCGAGGAAAATATCGATGTGCCCATTACGGCAGTCAATATGCCCGAGGGATTGGTGTTGCGCACCTTCCCCTCCAAGGTGACGGTGAGGTTTACCATCGGTGCCAGTCAGTTTCGCTCCATCCGTCCTGAAATGTTCAGGGTGATGGTGGACTATCAGGAACTATCACAAAATCCATCAGATAAATGCAACCTTCAGCTCGTCGGCGTTCCTAAAAGTGTGAGCAAGGCAAGACTCGACTTACAGCAAGTGGACTATCTGATAGAGCAACAGTGAAAAGAGAAACCGAAGTCAAGTGAAAATAGCTATAACAGGAGGCATCGGAAGCGGTAAGAGCTTCGTTTGCCGTGAGCTTCAAAGGCGAGGCATCGACGTATATGACTGCGATGCTGCTGCTAAGCGTCTGATGCGCAGCGATGTTGGGTTGCAGCAAAGACTGCGACGGCTTGTTGGCGAGGACGTGTACAGTGCTGACGGCACATTGCAGAAACCCGTATTAGCTCGCTTTCTGTTGGCAAGCGAGGCCAACAAGTTGGCTATCAACGATGTAGTGCATCCAGCTGTGGCACGCGATTTCGAACAGAGCTCTTTCGACTGGCTCGAGAGTGCCATCCTCTTTGAGAGTGGTTTTATCCATCGTACACACTTCGACAAGGTGGTCTGTGTTACAGCTCCCGAACAGGTTCGTGTGGAGCGTGTGATGGCTCGCGATCACATCGATCGCTCAAAGGCGTTGGCGTGGATTCATGCTCAGATGCCTCAGCAGGATATTGTGAGTCGCAGTGACTATGAAATCGTCAACGACGGACCGTCTGATGTGGCAGAGCAGGTGGAACGCTTGTTGCAGCAGTTTGCGGCAACAGGAGTTAGCGAGCAGCAATAAAGGAAGAGAGAACAAAAGAAAAGAGTAAATCATAAAAAAAAAGAGTATAACCAAATGGAAACAATTTTATCTATTGCAGGCAAGCCAGGCCTCTATAAACTGGTGTCACGTGGTAACCGCAGTCTCATTGTCGAGGCCATCGATGAAACACACAAGCGTATGCCAGCTTTTGCTACCGACCGTGTAACAAGTCTTGGCGACATCGCCATGTATACCGATGCAGACGAGATTGCTCTCTGGCAGGTGCTCGAGAACGTGGGCAAGAAGGAGGACAGCAAGGAGAGTAGCCTGAACTATAAGAAGGCTTCTGCACAGGAGTTGCACGATTATTTTGCAGAGGTATTGCCTAACTACGACCGTGACCGTGTACACGACAGCGATATTAAGAAACTGTTGCAGTGGTACAACATCCTCGTAAAGAATGGCTATACAGACTTCAAGGCCATCTTGGCACCAACTGATGGTGACAATGTGGACGATCGTCAGGAGGAAAGTGCAGAATAAGACATAAAGAATATCAAGCATAAAAAAAATGAGAAGCTATGGACATGGCTTCTCATTTTTTTGTTTATTGATGGGGGGTAGAAAGGCTTTATGAGCCCTCTGTTGCAACTTTGTGTAGCTTTTTACTTGTAAATCTCAGCCAATTTGTTGAGCAAATCTTCAGCACGCAGGTCGCTCGCAACGATGATGCCTTGAGGGTCGAGGAGCACGTTGCTTGGGATGCTGTTTACACCATAGGCTTCATGGGCAGCACATTGCCAGCCCTTCAGATCGCTCATCTGAGGCCATGCCAACCCCAAGTCGTTGACGCCCTTCTTCCAGGCTTCTATCTTGCTGTCGAAGCTTACACCTACTACTTCAAAACCCTTGCCGTGATACTTCTCATAGGCCTTCTTTACGTTAGGCATTTCCATGCGACAAGGACCGCACCATGAAGCCCAGAAGTCTACCAGTACATATTTTCCGTTGCCGACAAACTGGCTCAGTTTCACCTGTCCGCCATTCATGTCTTGCATGGTCAAGTCGGTGTATTTGATGCCAGGCTGACGCTTAGCGAGTGACTCGAGATGCAGTTTGGGACGATGCATCATGGGATGGTTGTAGTAAGCCGTGTTAGGACTGCATAGCTCCTTGAGTTCAGCAAAGTCGAAACCATAGAAGTTGTTTGCCAGTAGATAAGCAGGGAGAACGTTGTCTTTGTTAGCCTTACAGAATGTCGCTGTTTCAGCGTTCTGCTTCTCTTCGATGTCGTTGATTTTCTCTTCTATGGACTTCATCTTGGCTTTAGCTTCTGCAGATTCGTCGCCACGCAGCTTGCGCCACTCTGGCACCAGTTGGCTCATCAGCTTTTCGCTGGTAGCCATCTGCGTATAGTATGCGTTGAGCTTCTCGTTGAGTGGCGAACCTGCCACCTGATTGTTAGCCAAGTCGATGGTGATGGTCTTCGTGTCTTCGATGATGGCTGTTGTCATCATCTGCTGGTTGGCAGCTACTGTGATGAAGGTTTCTGCCGGCTGATTGCCTTTTACCTCGAACTTGCCCGCTTTGGCAGCAACAGGCTGTGCTTCGTTCATCTGTCCGTTGTAGAACACGTAGAGTGTGTCAACACCCTGAGGCGCAGTGCCTTCTACGGTGAATGTCACGTCCTGTGCTTCGGCGCAGCTGACAGCCATCAAAGCTGTCAGGGCCATTGATAAGATTTTCTTCATGTGGTTTCTTTTTTATTTGTTTTCTGATATTTTTTTCTGTTTTTATTCTATCAAAAGCATTGCAAAAGTACATATTTTCCATCAAATATGATGAGATAAAGCCCTTAATATTTTGTAAATAGAAAGAATAATCGTAATTTTGCAGCCGATTTTGCAAAGGATGGGTAGTTCCACCTTTATATTTATGAACTCGAGTGCTTGGTAAACCTCGTAAAAAACAAGAAAAATGAAAAAAGAAAAAACTCAAGTGAGTGTGCTGTTCATGCTTTTCAGCATCCTCTTTTGCGTTTGCCTCATAGCGGCAAACGTGCTCGAAACAAAGCAAATTGCAGTAGGTTCGGTTTCTCTTACCGGAGGTCTCATCGTTTTCCCCGTGAGCTACATCATCAATGACTGTGTGTGTGAGGTGTGGGGCTATCAGAAGGCTCGTCTGCTGATATGGACGGGTTTTGCTATGAACTTCTTCTTCGTGGCGTTGGGAGCCATCTGCGACATGATTCCCGCAGCTCCCTACTGGCACAATCAGGAGGGCTTTCATGCCATCTTTGGCTTGGCTCCCCGCATTGCCGCTGCATCGTTTGTGGCTTTCATCGTAGGTTCCTTTGCCAATGCCTACGTGATGAGTGTGATGAAGATTCGTGATGGCGGAAAGCGTTTCTCGGCCCGTGCCATCTGGAGTACGGTGGCAGGTGAGAGCTGCGACAGTCTCATCTTCTTCCCCTTGGCATTGGGTGGAGTGGTGCCTGCTGCCGAGTTGCCTAAGTTGATGATTTGGCAGGTGGTGCTCAAGACGGTATACGAAATCCTCGTGCTGCCTGTCACCATTCGTGTGGTGAAGTTCTTGAAGCGTCACGAAGGCGAGGATGTGTACGATAAAAACATCTCGTATAACGTGTTTAAGATTTTCAGCCTGAATTGATTCTAAGGAGCTATTCTTCGGAGATATTTTCAGGAGTTAAAGGAGTTAAGGGAGTTATCGCTCCCTGCGGTCGCTGAGAAGTTAAGACAAATGCCTTTGTGGGTTTGAATTCAAGCAATAAGACTGTTGTCTTAACTCCTTAACTCCTTAACTTCTTAACTCCTTTAACTTCTGAAAATAACTCCTTAAAAACTCCTTAAAATAACTCCTTCACAAAAGAAACAACAAACAAAAGATATATGGATAGAAAAGAAGACGGTCTGAAGGCATTAGGTGCCAAGACCCAATACAGAATGGATTATGCGCCCGAGGTGCTCGAGACTTTCGTCAACAAGCATCCTGGCAACGACTACTGGGTGCGTTTCAATTGCCCCGAGTTCACATCGCTGTGTCCTATTACAGGACAGCCCGACTTTGCAGAGATTCGCATCAGCTACATTCCTGATGTCAAGATGGTGGAGAGCAAGAGTCTGAAGCTCTATCTCTTCAGCTTCCGAAACCACGGCGACTTTCATGAAGACTGTGTCAATATCATCATGAAGGACCTTATCGCCCTGATGGAGCCCAAGTACATTGAGGTGACGGGCATCTTCACCCCCCGTGGCGGCATCAGCATCTGGCCTTATGCCAACTATGGCAAGCCAGGCACCAAGTACGAGAAATTGGCCGAGCAACGTTTTGCTACGCACGAATAAGTATTGGTTCAGGGCGTGTGGAGCTTACTTGCGAAAGTTGAGACATTCAAAAAACGTTTTAAGCACCGTTAAACTTATTGAATAAAGAAAAAAGGCAGGACTTCGATGATGGAGTTTTGCCTTTTTTATGTACTTTTGAGGCATTGAAAACAGAAAATATCAACATAAAAAACAATGAGAACAAAAAGCTTTTTCATGGCTCTGCTGTCATTTGCCTCACTCACGGCATCTGCACAGCAGTCTGAAACCCAAACAACAGACAGTTTGGTCAAGGCCGCCTTCGTTATCGACGGTAAGTATTATTCAAAGGAACTCCCTACTGATGCAGCTGCTGCCCAGTCGATGGGATTCGTGAGTTTGGGCAAGGATTATATGATTGTAAACATCACCCTTCGCAAGGGAGCTACTGTGCCCCAGTCGTGGGCCAAGTATGAGATACCCCGCAATCGTGTGAAAGGAATCGCCGAGATAGACGAAGAGATAAAAAACCGTGAGCTGATGAACAAGCGCATGTTTCCAGAGGGAGGCTATAAATATTTAGAACTTGAGGTAGGTAAATCTTTGCCAGGGCATTTTGCCGAGTATGACATCGATGGCAATCCATGGACCGACGAACTCATCAAGGGCCGAAAGATGGTTGTCAATGCCTGGTTCTCGGGCTGCGGACCCTGTCTGCGCGAGATGCCGATTCTCTCTGAATGGAAGGAGCAGTTGCCCGACGTGCTGTTTCTCTCGGTCAACTTCGAGAAGGCCGACAAGGTGCGTCGCATCACCCAGCAGCGTGGGTTCAACTGGAACCACATCTACGACGACAAGTATTTCGTGCGCTTTGTGGGCACAGGCGGCTTTCCGCTCTTCCTCGTGCTCGACGAGAAAGGCATTGTACGCTATGTAGGCAATGGCACCAATGATGGCAAGCGGGCTGAGATACTGAAACTCATCAAGAGCTTGTAGGAAGTCGCTATAACTCCTGAATCCTGCGAAAAATCAAAAAAAAAGAGCATCACCAGCAGGCGATGCTCTTTTTTGTTTATCCTATAGAAGCATAGGTGTTTATCCCTGTATAAGCGTAGAAGGAATGTTAGTTCTCCATGAACTTCTTGGCAGCTCTGAGCTGGTGTCTCATCACGCTGAGGAACTCCTGGCTCTCCTGCAGTGTGTTCAGATAGACGAGTGAGATCTGCATCAGCGTGTTGTCTTTCATGTTCTGCAGACGGTCGATGTGCTTCTTGCGGATCACTGAGAGCTCGTCCTTGCAGGCATCAGCCTCGGCGAGAATCTCACGATAGTTCTCATAGCGACTTGTCTCTATCTGTTCGCAGCTCATCTTCATCAAGTCGTTGATCTTCTGGCGTATAGGCATAAACTCGTTGATGTATTCAGTGGGCAGCGGGTTAAAATTGTTGTCTACGTGCTCCTTGATAGGGTCGAGCATACGGCGCAGTGAGTAGATGAACTGCTGGTTGCTGTTGGCACCCAGATGGAACCATGTGTTGCGCTCGATGGCAATCTCTAAAGGTGAGCGTTTCAAGCCTAACATCTCCTGGCGGCGGAACTTCTTCAGCATGTCCTGTTCCTTCTTCAGCTTCTTGTTGGCATGGCGAAGCTCGCGAGTGTTCTCGTTGGCAAGACCATCCATGATGAGGTTGAACTCATTCAGTGCGAAGCGGCATACGAAGCTCTGTGTGCGTGACACCTGACGGCGAAGCAAGTCCCATACGATTTCCGGGTCGTGCGAGCGCATCATCAGCTGGAAGGTGCTTCCCTTGCTCTCCTCCTTGGCCTTCTTATTGTACTGAGCGTTGCTACGGATGAGCATCACGATGACGATGAGGATAAAGATTGTCTGCACAAAGATGCCACCAAAGTGCATCGCCAGGCAGACGAGGGCGCAGGCTGCGAAAGCTACACCGGCTGTGATAAACCATCCACCGATAACACTCAGCACACCTGTCACGCGGAATACGGCACTCTCACGACTCCAAGCTTTGTCGGCAAGCGAAGAACCCATAGCCACCATGAAGGTAACGTAGGTGGTAGAGAGTGGCAACTTGAGGTTGGTACCGATGGTGATAAGCATCGAAGCCAATACCAGGTTGACGGCAGCACGAACCACGTCAAATGCCGCACTCTCTTCCAGCTCTACAGCGTTCTTGTCGAAACGGCTGTTGATCCACATTTTCAATGACTTAGGCATGAAACCGTTGAGCCAAGAGTCTACGCTCTGGCAGTTGCGCACAATGACACGTGCTGCTGATGAACTGCCGAACATCTCGTCGCCCTCGTCCTGACGACTCAGGTCTACGGAGGTCTTGATCACGTTTTGTGCCTTCTTGGAGGTTGCCATGGCAACAATCATCACGAAGCCTGCTGCAAGCAGATAGACGGGAGTGGTCTTGGCACTGTCCATCAGTGATGTCATCAGGTAGCTGTCGGGAGCCACACCATTGGCATGGGTCATATAGTCGTTGTAAGAATCAAGACCAGCCAGTGGTACACCGATGAAGTTGACCAGGTCGTTACCTGCGAAAGCCATCGCTAAGGCAAAGGTGCCCATCAGCACGGTGAACTTGAAAATGTTGACGCGGCAGAGGTGCAGAAACTCCATCACGATGGCCGAAACCACGAAGGTGGCGCATAGTAGCGAACCGATGTTCTGATCAATAAAGTCGCGCCATTCTGCTGGCAGATAAGGACTCTTGCCCAAGCCCTTCATAAAGATGAAATAGGAGAGGGAAGTGAAGGCGATACCTCCGAAAATGGCAATCGAATAGCGGGAGTGCTTGCGGTAGTTGAAGGTGAAAACCACACGCGAAATCCACATCACTAAAGCACCGAAAACAAAGGCGATGATGACCGATGAGAAGATACCCATAATCACCTCCAACGCCTTGTTGCTGTTGAGTAGTACACCATAGTTGAGGCTGTCGTCGCCTGTCATCTTCAGAGTGGCGAGGATGAAGGCTCCTCCCAACAACTCGAACACCAGCGAAACGGTGGTGGAGGTTGGCATACCTAACGTGTTGAACACATCCAGCACGATGACGTCGGTTACCATAACGGCCAGGAAAAGCGTCATTACTTCTTCGAAGGTGAAGTGATCTGGACTCATGATGCCATGGCGTGCGATGTCCATCATTCCCGAAGACATGATGGCTCCGAGCACTACGCCACAGGAGGCAATGATGAGTACTGTGCGAAACTTAGCCACCTTGGCTCCAATGGCCGACTGCAGGAAGTTGACAGCATCGTTGCTCACTCCCACGAAGAGATCAAACACTGCCAAACATAGCAGGAAGATCACAATACATAGATAAATTGTACCCATTTATTATTATTATATAATTTGTTGTTTCTGATTCTACCCGTGTTTTGCCAAAAGCTTGATGGGGGGAGCTAATATCACCATTCTTGCTTGCTCGCTTCTTGCTCGTTTTGCCAGAAGCTTGATGGGGTGTAGCTTCTTCTGATTCTGTACACAGGGGCAGTTTGCTCGCTTTTCTGTGTTCGCAAATAGGGTTATTCTTCCCCCTTTTTCTGGGTGCAAAGGTACTGCTGAGATGTTACAGCCTATTTAAACAGATGTTACAATCCTATTAAGATTACATTCTGAAGTTTCGCGTGTTCGGAAGTTATGGTAGTTCGGAAGTTATAGTAGTTAAAGATGTTATCAATCAACACTTCACATTGGACGTGGCTTGCACTGGAGGCGTGCCTTGTACTGGGGAGGCGTGGCATCTTGCCCGCCCGTAATATTGTATATTGAGTTTTTTTAGAGGTTGGGACATTTTTTTATGGGCGGGCAAGATGCCACGCCCTCCCAGTGCCTTCCTGCTTATAAAAAATGTCCCTTTAAAAAGAAGCTTTTTGCTATGCAGAAGTATAAAGCCGACTTGCCCCAATAACCCAATAACCCAATAACCAAAATAACCAAAATGACTTTGACCAAAATGACACAAACGAAAACAGGCTCATCCTTTGAGGGATGAGCCTGATGAATCGAGTTTTTCTGTCAGGTCGCCCCAGGCTCAGTGGTGACCTCGGTAGTTAAATGGTCACTGGTGACCTCGGCAGTCATGTCGCCCTTGGTGAGGCGAATGGTACGCCCTTGAGTTATTGTCTTCAGCAGCTGGGGCAACTGTGCAAGTGTGGCGAATGTGAGGAGAAGTCCCACGGCTGTTAGCACGCTGGAGTCGATGACACCCATGGGCGGACTCAAGAATCCACCTACGAGCAGGAGGATGGAGAGAACTAAAGTGGTGTAAAATGTTTTCATAGTAGGATGGCTTAGATTGTTTTGGTTAATAAATGTTAATGTGTGGCATAATCTTTCGCTCCCGCGAATATATCTCCTATGGCTCTCGATCATATTTTCGTGCAGCTCCGAAAATATAATCATCGGGCTATGCAGCCTGCTGCGTGTGCTGAAGCTACGTGAGAGCCGTTACAGGGGCTTCGTGGGGGGCAGTGAGCCTTTAGCCCACTGCCCACTGACTATGCGTTCTCGCCGCCGTTCTCTTCACCGCCAGTCTGCGAGCCGCAGCCTCCAGTCTGTGAGTTATCACTGCCACCACCTGCGTTGTCAGTAGTAGGCTTCTTCTTGGCAGCCTCGAGGTCGACGGTCTTCTGACCCGTCTTCTCTGCCTTCAAGGTGGCAGCCTGAGCAGCACGACTTGATACAGGGTTAAACTGCGCCTTGCTTACCAAGTTCTCGAAGTCGACGCCAGGGGTAAAGATGATGTTGACGGCCTTGATCTTGGCAGCGGTGAACTCCTCCGAACTTTCAGCGCCCTCGCTCTTGAGGGAGATGGAGAAGTCTCCGAGCTCGTCGAGCTGTACCTTCTTGCCCTCCAAGAGCATCTCTACGAGGCACTGGCACATATCGGACAATACTCCCTTCACCTTACCACGGGTGTAACCGCCGTGATCTGCGATGTGCTCTGCGAATTGACGGAATGACATTACCTCGCTCACCTGTGCCTTGGCATAAGCCTTGGCAGCAGCTTCCTTGTCCATAGGGTTTGACATCATGTAAACAGAATAGTTAATCATAGCTTGTGTGTGTTTGTGTGTTTGTAAATCGGGTTGATAATCTCTTGTTTTCCTCAGGCTTCTCACACTCATGGTTAAGATTGAATGGCGGGCCCTTGCTCATCATCTTGGTTGGGGGTGTATGGCTTGCCGAGGTGAAACTTTCTGGGTGCAAAGATAATACAAATCGAATGCAATATAAAACGAGTTTACTTGTTTTTATTGCTGAGATGCAGTTTATCTTCTGCAAAGATAATACAAAAAATGATAGGTTGTTCATTTGTAGAATGACTTGTTAGGCAATAAAGTGCACGATGTTGCTGCAAGTCGTTAAGAATGTGCGAGTTATGGATTACGATTTTTTTCTCTTACGGGAGAAATGCGTATGTAGGCATACTGCAAGTGTGTCATTTTGGTCAAAGTCATTTTGGTCAAACTCAAATTGGTCAAACTCGTTTTAAGGTGAAAAAAAGTTCTAAAAATAGTATATATAAATAAAATATTTTATTTATATATACTATTTTTAGACATGAAAATATACTTCAAAAGTCGAGTTTGACCAAAATGACTTTGACCACTTTGACACCATCTTGGGATAGTATGTGTCTTACGAATAAGGGTGTTTATATGTGGGGGTAAGTAGGTGTATGACATGAAACAGGATTGCCTCATAAGATGATTATTTTGTAAAGATTTCTGTGTAGTCTGGTATGGCTTCTAAATATAAATATTTTTTACTATTATAATCCATCTTGCAGACATAGTGTTGTAGGCCATTGCTCACCACCAAATAATCGACGTGTAGCAACATATTGTAGGTGGCTATCTGGTCGAAAACTTGTTGCGTGATAGGGATGTGTGGAGCCTTGTATTCTACGATCATCACTGGTTGCAACTGCTTGTTGTAGAGGATGGTGTCTGCCCTGAGAATTTTGTCGCCAACCTGCATTGATACCTCGTTGGCAAGCAGGGAAGCGGGGTAATGCAGGTGCTCCACCATGAAGTGGACGAAGTGCTGTCGCACCCACTCTTCGGGAGTGAGTCGCACATATCGTCTTCTCAAAAAGTCAAAAATTTGTGGCGACAGCTTCGTGCCTCTTAGTCGTATGTCGAATGTTGGCAAGTTGAGACTTATCATGATGATTTTATTTTTTGTTTATATATAATATGTATAGAATGTTACCGATTCTTTTCCTTTCTGCAAGCAAGTTAGAAAAATATTTCGTATCTTTGCACTCAGCAATTTGAGTGCCCATTTGCATGGCGTAGAGTTGCACTTTCTTGTAAAAAGAAGTAGAGATAGTGCATCAGCGAACCTGATGTGCAGCCTATCTTATGCAAAGATACAAAAAATATTGTAATGGCAGAAAAAAAACAAGGCGCAAGTTACGAGTCGATCATGAAAGAGCTCCGGGCTCGCAATTTTTCACCCGTCTACTTATTGATGGGTGATGAGTCATATTACATTGACAAAATTTGTGATTATCTGATGGAAAATGTGCTCCAACCTGAGGAACGCGATTTCAATCAAGTGGTGCTTTTCGGCTCACCCACAGTGACGGCAGTCGAGGTGGTCGATCAATGTAAGGGCTATCCGATGATGGCAAAACATAGAGTAGTGGTTTTGAAAGAGGCTCAAAATTTGAAAAATTTCGACGCACTCGACAAGTATCTCGAAAAACCCGTAAAATCGACCATCTTATGTGTGTGCTACAAAAACGGAATTTTGAAGACTCCGAAGACACTCCTCACCAAGGTTTCGCAGGTAGGTGTGCTCCTGGAGAGCAAAAAGCTGAAAGATTATCAGCTTGTGGGATTCATCGAGAAATACCTGAAACTGCACAATACCAACATCGAGCCCAAGGCAGCCCAGATGATAGCCGACCATATCGGTCCGGATCTTCATCGCCTTACTTCCGAACTCGACAAGGTGCTTATCTCGCTGCCCGAAGCCGATAGGAGAGTGACCCCAGAAATCGTGGAGAGGGAGGTTGGCGTGAGCAAGGATTTTAATGTCTTCGAACTGAGAAATGCGATTGTCAACAAGGATGTTTTTAAGGCAAATCAGATAATCCAATATTTTGACAATAATCCCAAGACGGGTGGAGCCTTCTCTCTTCTCCCGTTGCTCTTTGCTTACTTCCAAAATTTGATGTTGGCATTTTATGCACCCAACAAACAGAACGAATCTGAGCTCGCAAAATTCTTGGATTTGAAATCTACCTGGGGTGTGCGTGATTATACGACAGGAATGAGAAACTATCATGGCGTGAAGGTGATGCTGATTATTTCCAAAATGAAGGAGGTGGATGCGAAGATGAAGGGATTTAATAATCCCAATACTTCGGCTGGCGAATTGATGAAAGAGCTCATGTTTTTCATCCTGCATTAGGGGTGGATGTCGGGCTGATTTTTATGAAATTTCAGCCAGAGATTTTCGACTTATAAACAACTGAGTTTTCTGAAAATAGAGTAGGCAATCCTCGATGAGGGTTGCCTTTTTTGGTGTTTGATGGCAACGATCTGTTGTGTTCTGGAAGGTAGTAGATGAAAGGGGAGAGCGAAAAGGTATGCCTAACGGGTGCCTGAAAAATGGTAAATGTGGGTGTTTTTAGTGTAAAATAACGATGAAATAGTGGCAAAAAAGCAGAAAAATGAGCTAAAGTAGGCGATGATTTGCACTTTTAGCGTTATTTTGGATTTAGATGAAGTGATTCTTGTAAAGGCGCTTTGTAGTTGTAAAACATTGATAAATAGTGTTTTACGTAGATTTATGGTCTTTTAATGGCGCTAAAACTTGCGAATATGGTTGCAGATGTAGGGTGGATTACGATTTCTCTAAAAATGAAAAATATGGCATTTTTACGACTTGAAATATTTATGTTTTAGATTTATTTAGATTTAAAGTCTTGAATTTATAAAGTTGTTATTTATAAATTAAAACACATTTCGGTTTAGTTTAATGAACTAAAACAAAAACTATTGTTATTTATGAAGATGAATTGTTTATTATTTTAAATTAAATTCTTGGGTTTAAAAAGATGAATGAATAAATATGCAACGCAATTTATTGCGCTTTAACTAACTGAAACCCAATGCGATATAGGAATT
The DNA here is from genome assembly GCA_900556395.1 of Candidatus Segatella caccae. Lineage (GTDB taxonomy): Bacteria > Bacteroidota > Bacteroidia > Bacteroidales > Bacteroidaceae > Prevotella > Prevotella caccae. The sequence goes on from USOQ01000051.1 coordinate 15,705, forward strand.
AAGCAAGCAAGATAGCGTTAAATATCTCTTTGTTTATCTATAAATGTGTATAATTCACTCTATATATGCCTATTTGCGAGTAATACACTGCTAAAAGCCAAACTATTAGTGCATTATAGAGAATAAAAACTTTGTAAAAGGTTTGAAATCCTAAATATAACTTTATAAATCTAAACAAGAAAACTTGTGTAACAGATAATAAATTTATAAATTTAAATCTATAAATATAAACTTTAAAAAACAAAATTCTCTTTATATTTCTTGTTTATTTCAGATAATTTATTTACCTTTGTAAAAGATTAGAAAAAGTACAAAAATAACACCTATTTGGTATGAAAGATAGAATAAGACAGATTATGGAAGACCAGCATCTAAGCCAACAAAGCTTCGCTCAGATGACACAAATCTCTACTCCTACCCTGAGTAATATCCTCACCGGTAAGAGTCGTGCTACGCTCAATACTGTAGAACTCATTAAGCGCAAGTTTCCTCTTATCAGTTTGGAGTGGCTGCTTTATGGCATCGGTCCGATGTATGTGCGTGAAGATGCTTCGCCCACCCCATCCGAAGGCTCCACGAGTAATGAGTACTCTGGTCAACGTGAACCCACTGGCATGGCTTTAGATTTTTCGGATGATGATCCTTCTGAGGACTCGTCGGTAGCTTCGAGGGTTCAGTCTTCTTCTCAACCTTCGTATGCATCCGCTCCACAGGTTTCATCCAGTACAGAAGGCTCTCTTTTTGATGCTCCTACGGGGCATGGTGTAAATTATACACGTAATAATTCGCCTAAAACGGAAGTTAAATATATTGACAAACCGCAACGAAAAATAACCGAGATTCGCATCTTTTACGATGATCAAACTTGGGAGACTTTTGTGCCCAAAAAGTAGTCCTCGTTATTGCTTCTTCGGGGATGGTTTAAGCGTCAAGGATGTATGTTCTTGATGCTTTTTTATTGATGTTTCTTCATGCGTCTCGATGTCTGTTTTGCCCTTTCTGGAGTGTCATTATTACGACTGCATGAGTCTGTAACAGGGTGTATTTTGGGGATAAGAAGTATGGGGCTTGGTATTGCCGTGTAAGGATAAAAGTAAAGATGAGTAGCCGTATATCTTGGTTGAGCTTCCCTTTTTTGTTTCTTTTTCTACCATTTGTGAGATTTTTTATTTTGAGTTCTCTATTTTTTTCGTACCTTTGCATTCGGCTAACAAGAGGTGTCTTGCTGTCTTGTTGCCGTGTGTGTTGCCTCCTTGCTATTAAAAAGGAATGTGTGCGGGCGCGCACAAACATAATACTAACAGCATCAGAACTAACGGAAATACATATAAGACGAATTAAATTCCAATCCGAAAAATGAAAAAATACATTTTAGACCTTCAGGTGGTTTCGGTAGAATCATTGAGCGACAAGCATGTCTTGATTAAGTTGACAGACGATAAGCCGCTGCCCGAAATACTGCCAGGACAATTTGTGGAAGTACGAGTAGACCATTCGCCTACTACGATGCTTCGTCGTCCCATCTCTATTAATTTTGTAGATCGCGAACTCAATCAGTTGTGGCTTCTTGTGGCAGCCATTGGAGATGGGACACGCCAGTTGGCCAAGTTGCAGGCAGGCGATACGCTCAACTGTGTCTTGCCTCTTGGTAATGGTTTTACCATGCCCACAGCAGCAGGTCAGCGTTATTTGCTTGTAGGTGGTGGCGTGGGAGTAGCTCCTTTGCTTTACTTTGGCCAACAGTTGAAGGCTCATGGAGCAGAACCCGTCTTTCTGTTGGGTGCTCGTACGGCTCAAGATTTGCTCGAGCTCGACGAGTTTGCCAAGTATGGCAGAGTATGCATCACCACCGAGGATGGTAGTGCCGGTGAGCAAGGTTTTGTGACCAATCATTCGGTGCTTCAGCGTGAGCATTTTGACATGATAAGCACCTGTGGACCTAAGCCCATGATGGTGAGTGTAGCGCGTTATGCCAAGAAGGCAGACATTGCATGCGAGGTGTCGCTCGAGAACAAGATGGCGTGTGGTGTGGGTGCTTGCCTTTGCTGTGTGGAGAAGACCGTGAAGGGCAATCAGTGCGTGTGCAAGGACGGTCCGGTTATCAATGTGAAGCATCTTCTTTGGGATTTGTAATCTTCTCTATTTGTCAATATTTCTAACTATTTTCTTATTTCAGATTATCCTTTAGAATGTAAAGGAAAACGATTTTATTAAAACAGAAAATTATGGCATCATTAAGCGTAAATATACATCAACTGAAGCTCAAGAATCCTGTGATGACAGCCTCAGGAACTTTTGGTTATGGACTGGAATTTGCCGACTTTGTACCCTTGGAGGAGATTGGTGGTATTATCGTCAAAGGCACCACGCTGGAGCCTCGCGAAGGCAATGATTATCCTCGTATGGCAGAAACGCCACAGGGCATGCTCAACTGTGTGGGGTTGCAAAATAAGGGTGTAAACTATTTCTGCGAGCACATATATCCTCAGATCAAGGATATCGACACCAATATGATAGTCAACGTCTCAGGACATTCGCCAGAGAACTATGCGGCCTGTGCAGCACGTATCGGCGAGCTTGACAAGATACCAGCCATCGAGCTTAATATATCTTGTCCTAACGTCAAGGATGGCGGTATGGCTTTTGGTGTAACCTGCGAGGGTGCAGCTCAAGTGGTGAAGGCTGTGCGTGCGGCTTATCACAAGACGTTGATCGTGAAGTTGTCGCCCAATGTAACCAACATAGCCGAGATTGCTCGTGCCTGTGAGGCGGAAGGAGCCGATGCAGTTTCGCTCATCAACACGCTGATGGGTATGGCGGTAGACATCGAGAAGCGGGAGCCTCTTCTCAGTATTCGTACGGGTGGCTTGAGCGGTCCATGCGTGAAGCCAGTAGCTCTTCGAATGGTGTACGATGTGGCTCATGCAGTGAAGATTCCTGTTGTGGGCTTGGGAGGCATCACAACGGCTCGCGATGCTATCGAATTCCTGATGTGCGGTGCTACGGCTATCGAGATAGGTACAGCCAATTTTATGGATCCAGCAGTGACCAAGAAGGTGAAGGATGGCATTAATGATTGGCTTGAAGGTCATGGTTGTGCCTCTGTTCAGGAGATTATCGGTGCAATCCGCTAAGGAGCGTACATGCGAAACTTCAGTAAAAAACTATAGTTTTTCTTCTGAAAACGATTAGGTTACAAAATAAATTTGTACCTTTGCAGGCGCTTAGAAGCAGTTTAAATAATAACGTTATATTTTTTTATGAACTTTACACTATTTATCACCGTTTTGCTGACGGCTGTGACTTTGGTGGTGGCTGCTTATGTCATCGCAAAGTTGATCGGTCCTCGTTCATACAATCCGGTAAAGGGTGAACCTTTTGAGTGCGGTATTCCGACACGTGGCAGCTCTTGGTTGCCATCACACATCGGCTACTACCTCTTCGCCATCCTTTTCTTGATGTTTGATATCGAGACTGTATTGCTTTACCCATGGGCAGTCGTAGTTAAGCAGTTTGGAGCAATGGCTCTCGTGAGCATTGGCTTCTTCCTGTTGGTTTTGGTATTTGGCCTTGCATACGCTTGGCGGAAAGGAGCATTGGAATGGAAGTAAA
>USOQ01000052.1 GCA_900556395.1 Candidatus Segatella caccae
GGAAAACGTGATGGAGGGTGTGCAGAAAATCTATGATGCACTCGCAGAATACGAGGACATCAACAATAAATTTGGTCTTGAAGAATACTATGGAGACCCCGACAAGATGGACAAGCTGATGCAGCGACAAGCTGAGGTTCAGGACATCATCGATGCTACCGATGCCTGGAATATCGACTCCAAGTTGGAGCGTGCGATGGATGCGCTACACTGTCCTCCTGGCGACTGGCCAGTAACCAATCTTTCGGGTGGTGAGCGCCGTCGTGTAGCTCTCTGCCGTCTGCTCTTGCAGAAGCCAGATGTTCTGTTGCTCGATGAGCCTACCAACCACCTGGACGCCGAGAGCATCGACTGGTTGGAGCAGCACTTGCAGCAGTATGAGGGTACCGTTATCGCCGTTACCCACGACCGCTACTTCCTCGATGATGTGAGCGAATGGATTCTGGAGTTGGACCGTGGCGAAGGTATTCCATGGAAGGGCAACTACTCTTCATGGCTCGACCAGAAGACCAAGCGCATGATTCAGGAGGAGAAGACCGCTTCTAAGCGTCGCAAGACCTTGGAACGTGAGTTGGAATGGGTGCGCATGGCTCCTAAAGCTCGTCAGGCTAAGGGTAAGGCCCGTCTGAACTCTTACGAGCAGATGCTCAACCAGGAGCAGAAGGAGCGTGAGGAGAAGTTGGAAATCTTCATCCCTAATGGTCCTCGTCTGGGCAACAAGGTCATCGAGGCACAGCATGTACAGAAGGCGTTCGGCGAAAAGGTTCTCTTCAACGACCTCAACTTCATGCTTCCTCCTAACGGCATCGTGGGCGTCATCGGTCCTAACGGAGCAGGTAAGACTACCCTCTTCCGCCTCATCATGGGACTGGAGCAAGCCGATGGTGGCAACTTTGAGGTAGGAGAAACCGTCAAGTTGGCTTATGTAGACCAGCAACACAAGGACATCGACCCTCAGAAGACTGTTTACGAGGTGATATCTCAAGGCAACGAGACCTTGCGACTGGGTGGCAGAGATGTGAATGCTCGCGCATATATCTCGCGCTTCAACTTCTCGGGCACCGACCAGAGCAAGCTCTGTAGCGTACTCTCAGGTGGTGAGCGCAACCGTCTGCAGCTGGCTTTGGCACTGAAGCAAGAAGGCAATGTATTGCTCCTCGATGAGCCTACCAACGATATTGACGTGAACACTCTCCGTGCATTGGAGGAAGGTTTGGAAGCCTTCGCTGGTTGTGCGGTAGTCATCAGCCACGACCGTTGGTTCCTCGATCGTATCTGTACCCATATCCTCGCCTTCGAGGGTAATGGCGAGGTATTCTTCTTCGAGGGCAGCTACTCAGAATATGAAATCAACAAGGCTCGCCGCCTGGGCGATACAGAAATCAAGAAAGGCCGCTATCGCAAGTTGATGGAAGAATAATTTCTTATAGCAAGCAAGGACGGGTAAGAATATTTTATCTCTCACTCGTCCATGCTCAATTATTCAGATCCATATTAACCTGGTCATATCGTGAAGAGAAAAAACTCTCATTAATAATAACAAGTATAAGTTCAAAAGATTTGAAAAAATGAAAAAGTTAATGATCATCACTCTGGCTCTTGCATCAGTATTTACAAGCGCCAGCGCCCAACTTTTGTACAAGATTTCGGGCAAAGACTTGAAAGCACCTTCTTACATCGTTGGAACCTATCATCTGGCACCCGTCAGCTTTGTAAATGCCATCGAGGGTATTCCTGACGCACTCACCAATACCGACCAGGTATGTGGCGAGCTCGACATGAACGACATGAAGAAGCCTGAAAGCACACAAAAAATGGCAGCTGCTATGTTGCTCCCCTACGGCAAGACGCTCAAGAGCATGCTTACAGAAGACGAGTATACACGACTTAACAAGCTGCTTAAAGACTTGACAAGTGCAGACATGAGCAATCCTATAGTAGAAGCCAAGTTTGGCAACATCACACCACAGGCACTCAACACACAGCTCAGCCTACTCATGTCGCTCAAGCATGCACGTGGCTTTGACCCCACACAATCGTTCGACGACTATTTCCAGAAGTTTGCCAAGCGCAACCACGAGCCCGTCATCGGACTTGAGACGGTTGACAAGCAGATAGAAGTACTCTTCAAGAGCATTCCTTTGGAACGCCAGAAACAACTCTTGATGTGCCTCGTTGACAACACAGAATATTACAACATGGTAACGCAACGCCTGAGCGATGCTTACTTTGCACAGAATATGAAGCAGATTGAAGAAATACTCAACGAAAAGCGCAACGACAGCTGCGATGATACCAAAGAGGAGTATGCCATCATGTTCGACAACCGTAATGCCGATTGGGCAGCCAAGATGCCAGCCATCATGAGCGACAAGCCTACCTTCTTTGCTGTAGGTGCAGGCCATCTGCCAGGTGAAAAAGGTTTGCTCAACCTCCTCAAGCAAGCTGGCTATGAGGTAGAGGCAGTAAAATAATCGGTACTCTATAAGATTAGTAAGTATAGATTTACATTACATTAAGAAACCCAAACAGGCAAGCTTCAATTTCATGAAGCTTGCCTGTTTTTTATATCTCATTGCATCAACCTCTATTATCCAGGAAAGACAGCCACCTTGATAACACCATCCTTTCGATTTTCGAAGACATCGTAAGCCTCATCTATCTTTGATAGAGGGAAACGATGAGTAATGAGTGGCGTGGTGTCTATCTTGCCTTGCTCGATGAGTCGCAAGATTTCCTCACAGTCGCAACCATCCACTCCACCAGTCTTGAAGATAAGGTTCTTGCCATACATATCTGGCAGAGGCAACACCTGCGGTTTATCATAGAGAGCCACAATGGTGACAATGGCATTAGGACGCGCACATCGCCATGCCAGTTCAAAGGTATCTGAAGCTCCTGCCACCTCGATGACGACATCTGCTCCTCCATGAAGGCTCTGCTCTTTCACAAGTGCTTCGCATTGCTCTGGGGCTACTACCAACACTTGAGGATAATGCTTCTCGATAAAAGCCCTTCTTGCTTCCGACTTCTCGCATACAATGATACGACGCGGATTCTTGAGAAGCGTGCAGAGCAACGTACAAACACCCGTGGGTCCTGCTCCGATGATGAGAACCGTATCATCTGCTTGTACCTCTGAAATTCTTGTCGCCCAAAAACCTGTAGCAAGAATATCGCCCACAAAGAGCGCCTGCTCATCGGTTACCGATGTAGGAATCTTGTTAAGACCTGTTGTAGCATAAGGAACTCTGACATACTCTGTCTGTCCACCATCAATGCGACACCCAAGAGCCCATCCGCCATGAGGCGAGGTACAGTTGTTGACATAGCCATGCTGACAGTAGAAACACTCTCCACAGAAGGTTTCCACATTCACAGTCACCCTATCGCCAGGCTTTACATGCGTAACAGCAGAGCCCACTTCTTCCACTACACCCACCATCTCGTGACCCACAGTGATGCCTGGCACAGCACGAGGCACAGAGCCATGCTTGATGTGCAGATCGCTGGTACAAATGCTGCTCAACGTCACCCTTACGATGGCATCATGAGCATCGATGAGCGTTGGCTTCGCCTTCTCGGTAAAGCCAAACTCACCTTTATTAATATAGGTATAAGCTTGCATGCTGCATCCCTTTTATTCTTGATAGAACTGAGTAAACACCTTCACGCAATACTCATGGTCGGCCACGCTACCCGTCTCGCGACAACTGTGCATGGCGAGTATGGCATTCCCCATGTCGACACCTCGCAGCGGGATGGAAGAAGCTAAGATATTGCCTAAAGTGCTACCTCCTGCCACATCACTATGGTTGACAAATTGCTGACAGGGCACTCCTGCCTTCTTACATAAGCCTGCGAAGATAGCTGCCGAGAGCGCATCGCTGGCATACTTCTGCGCAGCATTAAACTTGATGACAGGTCCACCACCCAACATAGGATGATTCGTAGGATCGTACTTCTCCGAATAATTAGGATGCCAAGCATGTGCATTGTCAGCAGAAATCATGAAAGCACGCTCCACAGCCTGATAGTAAGCCTCTTCAGTGCCACTCTGTGCCAAGGCGATGCGCTTGAGCATGTAAGAGAGGAACGGACTTCCCGCTCCCTGCTTGGTCTGCGAACCTGTCTCCTCATTATCGAAGATGGCAAGCACCTGTGTGGTGTCTGTTGGCTGTGCTGCAAGTAGGGCTTCCAGTCCTGCAAAGCACATAGACAGGTCGTCGAGTCTTCCCGAAGAGATGAACTCATTGTGCACACCAAAAGTACAGGCTGGTGTGGCATCCGCCAAATAAAGGTCGAAGTCGAGGATATCCTCTCGCTCCACCGCTTGCTGCTTGTTCACTTCTTCCAGGATAACATTCATCAAGAGATTCCCCTTCTCCAGTTCGCTGTTAATGATGCCCAAGATAGGCAGCACATCTTTCTGTCGGCTCAGTTTCACGCCATCGTTTACCTGACGATTGAAGTGAATAGCCAAGTTGCTAATCTGCAACAAGGGTCGCTGTATATGAAGTAGCAACGTCTTAGGCTGCATCACATCGTCGCCCTTCACGATAACTCTTCCTGCCAGAGTGAGAGGACGATCAAACCAAGTTGACATGATAGGACCTCCATATACCTCTGTATTGAGTTTTACGATACCTCCCTCGCAGTTCATCTCTGCATGGGGCTTTATGCGGAATGTAGGTGAGTCGCTGTGTGCACAGATCATGTGGAAGCCTTTCTCTGCCAAAGGTTTTCTTCCTATCTGAAAGGCATAGACAGAAGAATCGTTCTTGCTAACAAAGAACTTGTCGCCTGCTTTCACTGAGCCGATAGGTTCGGCTGCATCCAAGCGCTGAAAACCATGCTGCTCCAACTCATTGATAATATTCTTGACGGCCAGAAAATTAACTGGCGAAGCATCAAGGAATGACAATAATCTCTTTATCATTTTGTTTTGTGTTATTTTTTATGGAATAATGATACTGCAAATATACAATAAATAACTGAACTTTTGCATTTGATAGTAGTTAAAGAAATTAAAGATATCAAAGAAGCTATTGCTCCCTACAGTCGCTGAGGAATTGTGTAATAAGTTATCGCTCCTCTAATAGCTTGCCAGCAAAAAAAGAACCTTAGCAAGATTGCACTGGGGAGGGCGTGGCATCTTGCCCGCCCGTCAACAACAAGAAGAAAAGCTTTTATCTTAACTCCTTTCATTTCCTCAAAACCTATATATTTTGTCAGTAAAGTTTAAAATAATTATACTTTACTGACGCCTTTGTCACAATCCTCCGACAAAAGTGGCAAGTAGCACCTTCACCCCAGTGCTGGCACGCATCTTGCATCACCCATAAGCGAAAGCCTAAAGCCCAGAGAGCACAAGGCAGAAGAGAAGCTAAAATGCTCGAAGACAAGACTTTCCATAAAAAGATAACAAGAATGTATAACAAATAGAAATCCCGACGGAGCCACAAGGCAACGAGAGGACGAGTAAAAGAAAAATGGAGGTTAAAATGATGTTATTAGCTCGTAGAAACAATGATTCTAATTGGTTGAATAATTGGTTTGATGACAATTTCTTTGATACAGACTTGATGCCTCGTATGAACGTTACCACCGCACCAGCCACTAATATCAAGATGAACGAAAAGGCCTATACGATGGAAGTTGCCGTTCCTGGTCTGAAGAAAGAGTGGGTTCGTATCAATCTCGACAACGATGGCAATCTCTGCATCGCTATAGAAAACAAGATGGAGCATAAGAACGAGGATAAGCACGAACACTATCTGCGTCGCGAATTCTCCTACAGCAACTATCAGCAATGCTACACGCTACCAGAAGATGCCGACCGCGAACATATTTCTGCTAAAGTAACCGATGGTATTCTTGAGGTTGAAATTCCAAAACTCACTCCTAAGGAAGAGGCTAAGACCACCAAGAATATAGAAGTCAAGTAATATGATTCTTGCAAATAGATGACATCACATAAAATGATTAGAGGGCAGACTTCCCAAACATGGGGAGTCTGCCTTTTTTTATACCCACACAAGTGGTAGTAACATGTGGGAAGTTAAAGAAATTCTTGCTCATGTCGCAAATAATATGTACTTTTGCCTGCAGAATAAGGTCATAAGGCTACACCCACGATGGAAGAGCGAAAAATCATACATATAGACATGGATGCCTTCTTTGCTGCTGTAGAGCAAAGAGATCATCCCGAGCTACGAGGCAAACCGATAGCGGTGGGCTTCGACGGTCCTCGCGGTGTCGTTTCCACAGCCTCCTACGAAGCTCGTAAATGGGGTGTACATTCTGCACAGTCCATTGCACAAGCCAAGCAGCGTTGCCCCGAACTCATCATCGTACCCTCTCGTCATGAGTATTATACTGAAGTTTCCCATCAGATACATCACATCTTTCAGCAGTATACCGACCTCATCGAACCGATCTCTATCGACGAGGCTTTCCTCGATGTCACACACAACAAGAAAGGCATAGAACTCGCTGTAGATATCGCAAAGGAAATCAAAGCTCAAATTAAGGCCGCTACAGGTCTCACCGCCTCTGCAGGCATCAGCTTTTGCAAGTTTCTTGCCAAGGTAGCATCCGACTATCGCAAGCCCGATGGCCTCTGCACTATCCATCCCGACAAAGCCCTCGACTTCATTGCCCAGTTGCCCGTAGAAGACTTCTGGGGTGTGGGCAAGAAGACCTTACAAAAGATGCACTTCATGGGAATCTTCAATGGTGCCGATCTCAGAAAGGTATCCGAAACGCATCTCGTAGAAGTCTTCGGAAAGGCAGGACATATCTTCTATGATTTTGCTCGTGGCATCGACCCAAGGCCCGTCATCACCTATAGGGAGCGTAAGTCCGTGGGCTGTGAACAGACTTTTCTGGAAGACATCTACACCCAGTCGGCTGTCGTTATCGCCCTCTATCACACGGTGCTCGAACTCCTCGAACGCATTAGCAAGAGCGGTTTCGATGGGCGAACTCTCACACTGAAAGTAAAGTTTTCCGACTTTACGCAGATTACTCGTAGCTTCTCGCAAGAAAAGATATTGAAGAAGAAAGAAGACATCCTCCCCCTTGCCAAACGTCTGCTCCGACTCGTGGATTATTCTTCCGTTCACCCCATCCGTCTCCTTGGTCTATCTGTGAGCAATGCTTCATCAGACGAAGCCCGCAAAGAGGACAAAGCCCACTCCACCATTCAGCCTGAATATCGTGAACTGGAACTGGAGTTTGAAGAATGGGAATAGCTTTTATAGAGGGGGATAGAGGGACTATTGTTTTTTAAAAAATAGCTTTTCTTGTTGATTACGGGCGGGCAAGATGCCACGCCCTCCCCAGTGCTTTCCTGCCATAAGCAATAAGACTATTGTCTTAACTCCTCAGCGACCGTAGGGAGCGATAACTCCATTAACTTCTCAAGAAGAAAACCTTTCAAGAAGAAAACCTTCCCACGACCTCCAACAGTTCTGCGAAATCATCGATTATCCACTCGGCAGAGGCCAGTTGTTCGCGGGTGCCATTTCCGTAGGTTACAGCACAGGCTTTACACCCTGCATGGTGAGCCATATCCACATCAAAGGTCATATCGCCAACCACCAAAGTTTCTTCAAGCATATCCTTCACATCATCAAGTGAAGCCTCGAGATTTTTCACTCCCTTCATCTCCTTTAATGCCTTAAAAATCATATCTGGCGCAGGCTTCACATGTTCCACATCATCGCCTGCCACAATAGAAGAAAAAATATCCTCCAACTGCATCTGCTTCACATACCCATCGAGCGAACAATGATTTCTGCTACTTGCCATACCTAAGATATAACCACGACGATGCAGCTCTCTCAAGGTCTCTATCACATGAGGGAAAGGCTCCACTTTCATCATCTTCTTGTTCTCAAGGAATATCTCACGATAGGTTGCCGCACACTCCAAACCTTCCGCATCGCTCATACCAAAGAGCACTACAAAAGCCTCATCCAATCGCAAACCAATGGTCTTGGCACAAGCCTCATCCGACTTCACCTCTAAGTTTCTTGCCCGCATCGTATCCTGCAAGGTCTTCACTATCAAAACTTGAGAATCGCCGATGGTTCCATCAAAATCAAAAATAATATACTTCATTGTTCTTTTTGCCTTATTTTAATATTTGGGTACAAAGGTACGGACTATACCTGAAACTACCAAGCAAAACGTTCTTGAACAAGTTATATTACTGAAGTTTCGTATGCAGTGGGGATGGCAGACATCTTGCCTGCCCATAAATAGCAAGAAAACCACATAAAAAAATATGTAAACATACTATTTTTTTTTGCGCTTTTCGCAGATAATATGTACTTTTGCAACGTAAAATAAGAGAGAGAAAGAAAAGATATGAAAAAAGTCATTCCCGTCATAGGCATGGCCTGCAGCGTCTGCGCTGCCCATGTAGAAAAAGAACTCCAGTCGCTCGAAGGCATCCATAGTGCATCAGTATCCTTAGCCACACGCACCGCACTCGTGGACTACGATCCCTCACTGATTACCCTCGACGACATGAAGAAAGCAATAAGCCGAGCTGGCTACGACCTCGTCATCGAGAGCAACCAAAGTGCAGAAGAAATCAACCGAAGAGCCTTCACTCTCCTACGTCGGCGCACCCTTGTCTCTTGGATTTTTGCTGTGCTGACAATGAGTTTCTCTATGGGCTGGATTACAGGCTCAGACCATCAGAACACAGACATCACCAACCAATTATGTCTGCTTCTGGCCCTTGCCAATCTCATTTTTTGCGGCAAACAGTTTTACTCATCAGCCTGGAGACAGCTCCTACTCCACACTGCTAACATGGACTCACTCGTAGCCCTCAGCACCCTGATAGCCTTCCTTTTCAGCACCTTCAACACCTTTTGGGGCGAAACCGTCTGGGGAGCACACGGCATCGAGTGGCATACGTATTTCGATGCATCCGTAATGATTATCACCTTTGTGCTGACGGGCAGATGTCTGGAAGAAAAAGCTAAAGACAGCACAGCCAGTAGCATCCGACAGCTCATGGGTCTACAACCCCGAACCGCCCGACTGGTGACCCAAGAGAAGATAGAGTCTACGGGCGAATACAAGATGCAGGAAGTGCCTCTTTCTACTATCCAGATAGGCGATACGATAGAAGTACGAGCAGGCGAAAAAATACCAGTAGACGGAACCGTCATCATGGCAGAGAGTTTGATGACCCCCGATGCCGCCTACATAGATGAAGCCATGATAAGCGGCGAACCCTCCCCCGCCATGAAGAAAGCTGGCGACACCGTACTGGCAGGCACCATTCCCTGCCAAGGTAAGCTTCGTATGCGCGCTCGACAGATTGGCGACAACACCGCCTTAGCTCACATCATCCGCATGGTGCAAGAAGCGCAGAGCAGCAAAGCCCCAGTGCAACGCATTGCTGACAAGGCTGCAGGAGTATTCGTCCCCGCAGTAGCCGCCATAGCCCTCATCACCTTCCTTTTGTGGTGGCTTATCGGAGGCAATTCTGCCCTTCCGCAAGCCATCCTGTCGGCAATATCCGTACTGGTCATCTCCTGTCCCTGCGCCATGGGACTTGCCACCCCTACTGCCCTCATGGTGGGCATCGGCAAAGCAGCCCAGAAGCAAATCCTCATCAAGGATGCCTCTGCCTTAGAAAATCTTCGCAAGGTCAATGCCCTCGTCATCGACAAGACGGGCACTCTCACAATCCCCAACCCCGCCATCGACTTCACCAGACAAGAAGATATAGACCTGGAGCAACGTGAAACCCTCAAGCCTCATGCCAACGAAGCCATGAAGGCTCTCCAAGCCGAAGGCATCGAGGTGTATATGATGAGCGGTGACAAGGAGGAAGCTGCACACTACTGGGCAGAGAAAGCTGGTATCAGCCACTATCAGAGCAAGGTTCTACCAAGCGACAAACAAGCCTTGGTAAAGCACCTTCAAGATGCTGGCAAGCAGGTGGCAATGGTGGGCGATGGCATCAATGACACCCAGGCCTTGGCTCTTGCCGATGTGAGCATCGCAATAGGGCGTGGCACTGACGTTGCTATGGATGTGGCACAGATCACCCTCATGGGCGATGACCTGAAGACTCTTCCCGAAGCCATCAAGTTGAGTCGCAAGACCGTACACATGATATGGCAAAACCTCTTCTGGGCTTTCGTCTACAATCTCGTTTGCATTCCTTTGGCTGCTGGTTTGCTTTACATTTTCGGCATCCACTTCCAGATTACCCCCATGTGGGCAAGTGCCCTGATGGCATGTTCGAGCCTAAGCGTAGTACTCAATTCTTTGAGATTGAGATTTGCAAAATAAGGGAAAAGGGGTTGAAAAATAAGTCAACGCGAATTATAAATAAGTAATAACTGAGTCAACTCATATCACAAATAAAGCTTAAAGTGGTCAACTAAAATCGTCAAACCACACAAGCAGAAAAGTGGCCCGAAAAATGAAAGTACTTTCAAGTGCCAATGAAAGTACTTTCGTTGACTGTTGAAAGTACTTTCGATGACCATCGCAAGTACTTTCATTTTTTAGGGCATATTTCTTGAGTGTGGAGGAGAAACTATGACGATGCCAGACCATGTCATTATGAATGGGTGAAGAGTTTGAGTGACCAATGCAGGACATGTGACAACAGATAGCAGAAATGATCAACATTGGTAGATCACAAGCTCCCTCGGGAGGTTGATAATTTTCAACCTCTCGAACCATATCTTCATTGAAGAGCCTTGGTGACGCTTCACGTGGCTATTAATGATATAATAGTCTGCCTGGTATTCGTCCATCAAGTCGGAGAAAGCAGCCTTGATACGCGAACATTTCTCATTGATGGCATTATCAAGAGGGTTCGTCAGGCGACGCACTGTTTCTGTGATTTTTTCAAGGTCGATTCTGTTGCCGGTTTTTCGGTAGAGAGAGCAGTTCCTCACGATAATCCACCAGATTCTTGAATTCTATTCCTTCCGAATGATTCAGAAAAAGGAGATAGAGAGCCTTGTGGATTGGACTTAGCTGCACCTCCTTGTTTCCATAGTCAGGGAGCAAGAAACGGTAATTTTTCGTAATGACCAAAGGACTGAGAGTTGCCCTTGCCGCCTCAATACGGAGTTGTTCCAATACGGGCACACTGATGGCTTTCAGCAAAAGGTCTGTCCTTCCTTCTGCCAAAAGCTGGGTGGAAAGTTGCTTTACCAGAGCGGCCTTCTCCTCTACGGTCATATTCCTTGCCTCTTCTTGCATAGTGGTTGCAAAAATACAAAAAAGAATGAGATATATCGTTTCACTCCTTGGAAAAATCATCTTTTGCAAGGCTTGCGTTTATTTTTTCATAGGTAATCTGACTCTTTATAAGTATCTTTGTGTCCAAATTGAAAAATTAAAATAATGAAAGAAGATTGGACACCTATAGATTTCGGACAGACTGAAGACACCACCAAGAACATCATCAAGGTGATTGGTGTGGGTGGTGGCGGATGCAATGCCGTTAAGAATATGTACTCAGAAGGTATTGTAAATGTAAGCTTTGCCGTCTGCAATACGGATAGCCAGTCGCTATCCAAATCCCCAGTGCCTGTAAAAATCATGCTCGGAAAGAGCGGTTTGGGAGCAGGTGCTAATCCTGAAGTGGGAAGAAGCGAAGCACAGAATACCCAGGAAGACATCAAGCGACTGTTGGATGACGGAACCAAGATGGCATTCGTTACAGCCGGCATGGGTGGCGGTACCGGCACAGGAGCTGCACCCGTCATCGCAGGCATCGCCAAGAGCATGGGTATCTTGACGGTGGGTATCATCACCATTCCTTTCTACTTTGAGAAGCGAAAAAAAATCGTCAAGGCTCTACAAGGTGTAGAAGAAATGCGCAAGAACGTGGACGCCTTGCTCATCGTCAACAACGAACGTCTTTGTGATGTTTATGCCGACTCTGAGATAACCGTAAAGGATGCATTCAAACTGGCAGACAAGGTGCTGAGCGATGCCACCAAGAGCATCTCAGAACTTATCACTGTAGAGGGTACCATCAATCTTGACTTCCGTGACATCGAGACTACCATCAAGAGCGGCGGCGGTGCTATCATGGCCATGGGTAGAGCCAGTGGCGAGGGAAGAGTACAGAATGCCATTAAGAATGCTCTGGACTCTCCTCTACTCTATGGCAGCGACATCAGCAATGCCCAGCGCATACTCTTCAATATCTATACTTCCAGTAAACACCCAGTCTTTGTTCGGGAAATGAGAGAAATAGACGCCTTCTTTGATGAATTGAATCCAGACATCAAGGTGATATGGGGTCTCTCTGATGATGACAGTTTGGACGAGGATGCCAAAGTCACCATTCTTGCTACTGGTCTCAACAATGAGTTGTCCGAGGAGGTAGAAGAAAGTTCCTCTACGTCAAAGGATGAAGAAGACTATCAAAGAATCATCGACATGCTCTATCATCCTATTCGAGACAACTTCCAGACACATTCAGATAAAACTGAGCAAAAGCAAGAAACAGAACCTATAGATGACAATGACACTGATGATACAAAGAAGGTTGCCATGTTGTTAGAAGGAGAGTCTGAAGAAGGGGCAACTAAGGTTTTGAAAGAGAACAACCCTCATAGCGCAGAAGATTCAGAAAAAGTTTCTGTAGAATCGCCAGTTACCAAGCCAAAGCCATTAACTTTGGGCAAAAAAATAAAAAACGGGCTTATAAAAATTGCAGAAGACTTTGATATCATCTCTTACGATGATGAGAACTACAAGTAGTTCTATAGCCGTAGATTCCAGTAAGTATTGACTACCTGTATAGATGCAAGTATGGCCGATGTCTCAATTGTGCAAGATGTTACAAAGGTAGGACCCGGATTTCATCTCCGCAACGGAATTGATGCAACTTGAGCTGATGGCTTTGTGATAGCACGTCATAACAATGTTCACCCGTACAATGGCCAGTATAGAAATCGACATCAGGGTAGTGATGAGCCAAAGCCGTAGAGATGGAGTGCAACGCTTCATCCGTTTCATAATGCTCGTCCAGATGACTATCCAACAAATGGAATCCACCAACGCTCAGACTGATTGGTTGCTGGATGGATGCCATGATGTTCAAGATGCCATGATGAGCACAGCCCGTAAAGAGCACATTCTCAATGACAAAAGCCAATTCGTGGCGAAACGCATCGCGCACATACTCACCCTGAGCATCTTTGATGAGCAAGGTGCGGTCGCCCAAGGGCTGGGCATAATGGTTGGAAAGATGGGTGTAGACGTGAATGTCATCTACGCACATATCTTCATTCACGAAGATAAAACGGTCACGATGCTGTGAGAAATCGACATCGCCCGTAATGGAATGTTGATAACGGCGCACGGAAGCATATTCGGCTCCAGGAATCTCTGAAGAAAGAATGACCTTCGCCTTCTGATTCTGTTGCAGGAAAAAGGGAAGTCCGCCTATATGATCGTTATGCCCATGCGATATCAAGCAGTAATCCACTTCGCGAAGATCGATTCCTAACGCCTCTGCATTGCGTATAAACAAGTCGGAAGCACCTGTGTCGAGCAACAACTTCCCTACTCCACACTCCATATAGACAGACAACCCATGCTCCGTTTGTAGCAATGGGTTGTCTGTACGATTATCACTCAAAATGATGATTCTTGTATCCATATTTGCCCGTTGTTATTTTACTGAAGTTTCGCATGTACGGAAGTTATAGTAGTTAAAGAAGTTATAGCCAATAGCCTTGAAAGGAATATTAAATGTTAAGTCCGCAAAAGCATATGGCTTTAACTTCTCTAACTTCCCCTTTTGCGAAAGTTGAGTCATCAGTTTTGTTTATTTTTGCAAAAATATAAAAAAAGTAGGAGTCAAACAAGATAAGCTTGCGATATTTTGTTTATTTTTGCATGAAAAATGTATACCTGAGCGTATAAGACCAGTTAAAAAACAAAACATCATCCTAAAAACAAATATATAACCTCATGCTGAAAAGCATCATAAAGATATTACAGATGAAAAAATTATTCGTATCACTCGCTTTCTTGTTCCCTACCTTGGGAATGATGGCACAAACTCAAGTGAAGGTAGCCCAGGGAATCCTCGAAGGAAAAGACCTATCGGGCATCAAAGTGTTTAAAGGTGTACCTTTTGCAGCCCCTCCTGTGGGTAACCTCAGATGGAAGGCACCACAGCCCGCAGCCCAGTGGGAAGGCGTGCGCGAAGCCAAGGAGTATGGCCCGAACCCGATGCAGGAACCTCTCTTCGGCGATATGAACTTCGGCACCAAGGTAAACAGTGAAGACTGTCTGTATCTCAACATCTGGACTCCAGCCAAGACCATGAAGGAGCAGTTGCCCGTACTCATCTATTTTAATGGAGGCGGACTGATGGCTGGTAGCGGTAGCGAAGCACGATATGCGGGCGACGCCATGGCACGAAAGGGCATCATCGCCATCACAGCCAACTATCGCGAGGGTATCTTTGGATTCTTTGCCCATCCACAACTCTCTAAAGAGACTGAATATAAAGGCTCTGGCAACTATGGATTCATGGACCAAGTGGCTGCCATACGATGGGTGAAAGACAATATCGAGGCGTTCGGAGGCGACCCCAACCGCATCACCATCGTGGGTGAATCGGCTGGCTCTATGTCTGTCAGTGCCTTGATGGCTTCGCCACTCTGCCAGGGACTCTTTGCACAAGCCATGGGTTCGAGTGGTTCGGTGATGGGATTCAGAAAGATAGCTACCTTAAAAGAGGCTGAGCAGATGGGTGTAAAAACAGCTCAGGATATCGCCCAAAAGATAGCTCAGAAAACGGGCAAGAAAGTAAGCAAAAACATAGGCATGAAATATCTCAGCGAACTTCGCGCCATCCCTGCTGAAGAACTCTTGAAGTTGGCCTCTGTCAAGTCGATTCCTACCTATCAT
Organism: Candidatus Segatella caccae; assembly: GCA_900556395.1. Classification (GTDB taxonomy): domain Bacteria; phylum Bacteroidota; class Bacteroidia; order Bacteroidales; family Bacteroidaceae; genus Prevotella; species Prevotella caccae. The sequence continues at coordinate 14,938 of USOQ01000052.1, forward strand.
GTCGATGGATATTTCCTCACAGAGAACCCTATAGAGACTTTTGCTAAGGGCGCTCAAACGAAGGTACCACTACTCGTAGGTGGCAACAATCAGGAAATGCTGCCATGGGCTGTGCTTGCTGGCAAACAGCCCACCGTGGAAAACCTAAAAGCAGGCGCCAAGGCAACCTTTGGCGAAGAAAACATCGACGAGGTATTCGCACTCTATGGTATACAGAGCGACAAGGACGTATTGGAACAGCCTGGCGTGGATTTGGCTTCCGATCTCTTCCTCGATTTCTCTACCTGGAAATGGGGCAATATGCACAAATTGACAGGCGGTCAGCCCGTCTACCGCTATCGTTATTGCCATCCTCGACCAGCAATGGCTATCAAGGGTAAGGTGGCTGGTCTGGCAGGTGGCGTGGTAGATGCTAAAGAGGGAGCTACACCTGCTCCACAAGACAAGGGAGCTGTCCACTCTGCAGACATCGAGTATGCTATGGGAACGCTGCCCACCAATCGTGTATACGACTGGCAACCTGTCGACTATATGATTAGCGATATCTTCAGTCAGTACTACGTCAACTTCGTGAAGACGGGCAACCCCAATGGGCTCGGTCTTCCTGAGTGGCCTGCCACCAACGGAAAGGCTGTCGCCCCTGTGCTTCAGATAGACGAGAACACAATAGTAAAGGCTGATGCTCAGATGGAAAAACGATATGAATTTATCGACAAACTGTTCTGGAAATAAAGGTCTACAAGCCACAAGACTATAAAAAAGCGATGGTAGCTAAATTATAGAGAAGCGATTGCTACTAAACAGAAGTTGTGGTAGTAGCAGTCGCTTTTATAAGATAACATGTCTACAAAAAAATATATAACTCAAAAGAGCAACGACAGAAAAACTAAAGAAGACGACTATGTTTCAGAAATTCATCATCAATGACGAAGGCGTGTTGAAGTTTGGACACGTCTATTTGCATCGCGAGATGCTGACAATAGGCGAACAATGTCCCTACGGAGGAGGCCTGTGGAAGATAGACGAAAGCCGAGGTGCCATCGTCCTCTTTGGCCGCAGTTTCGACTTCGGACCTCCCGACTTTGACTTCGTGAAACGGATAGACTGGACAGGCTTGGGAGGTACGCCTCGTCCACTACTCTATCTGCCCCACTGGCCATCCGAAGAGGAGGTCGTACCGATCGTTTTGTGACCTACAAGCCCCCAAAAGGCATACCCCAAGATGCGAATCGCAAATCGATGGACAACAATATCCAAGAGGGAAAACTACCCGAAGAAGATGGAAGATTATGCTTTGATCGTGAAGGGGAAAAGGAGCGTAAATGACTAATATCGGATAGATTACTAAGCCCACTAAAAAAAGTAGGCACAACAAATAATAATTCTTAAATGATAGGAGGAAAACTTGTAAATAAGAAAAGAAAGATGTATTTTTGCTACATGGATAGGATTCACACGAACTAACGATAACGTGACCTATCATAGTAATGATTCTATAAACATGTAATCTCTATACATGACAACAGCTCGATGAATGATTGCCATCAATAGGGATTCTCTAAAAAGCAGTAAAGTATGAAAAAGAAATTGGTATTGACAGCAGCCGTTATTGCTGCTCTATCTGTTAGCTCTTGCAACAGCAAAAAAACAAACAGTCCTGAGACCGATAATGACAGCCTCAGCTACGTAGGAAATGATTCTCTCGAATCTAACGACTTTGTACTCGACTCCTTGGCAGGAACCTATGAGGGAACTCTCCCAGCTGCCGACTGCCCTGGCATCAAGACCGTACTGACACTCAACGCTGACAGCACCTATCAGTATGCAGCCGACTACATCGACCGCAAAGACGGACACGATGAGGCAAGTGGCATCTACAAAGTCCTCGCCCATGGTGTGATAGAAATCACACGCCCATCGAGTGGAGAAACATCTTACTATAAGGTAAGAGATGCTCATAGCCTCATCATGACCGACTCTATCGGCACCGAGCCAGAAGGCGCTATGGCCAAGCATTATGTGCTGACCAAGAAGTAAGTAAAAGCCAAACGTCAGGCTACACCCAACAGCTCTATCTCGAAAATAAGGGTAGAGCCTCCGGGGATGCCTGGCTGTGAAAACTTGCCATAGCCCATCTCTGCAGGTAGATAGATTTCCCATTTAGCACCTACCGTCATCTGCTGCATGGCAATGATCCAACCCTCTATCAAGTCGCTAAGGCGAAATGCTACAGGAGCTCCACCACGGCTGGAGTCAAACTTCTTGCCGTTGATGGTCCATCCCGTGTAGTGTGCCGTAACGATGCTTCTTCTGCTTGGCTTAGCACCATCAGGACGCCCTGCCTGCAACACCTTATAATAAATGCCACGTGGAAGGGCCTGTACGCCTTCCTCTTGAGCTTTTTCTTCGAGCCAACGCTTGTTGGCTTCTACATATTCTTTTTTTGCCATTTCTCTTGGGGATTGTGTTTCGTTGTTTTTTTAATGATGTTCGGGCACAATAGCAAGATACACCAAATCGTGATCGGTCAGGTTCTCCATATAGTGAGCATGATTCATAGGACAATAATGCACCTGTCCTGTGCGCACCTCTTCCACCTGGTCATCATAGTGGAATGTAGCCGTACCGCTTACCACAAACACCACCTCGCAGTTGCCCTCGTGGGTATGCAACCCTGTGGTGGCTCCAGGACGCAGCGTGGAATACATTATCTTCACCTTGTCATCGACAAAGTTTCGAGTATCCAACTTACCTTTTCCTCCCTTGAAGCCCTCGAGATGAGCTTCAGCAATCTTTTCAAAATCTATTACCATAATCCTCTATTTAAAAAAAAAATGATTGTCACCCGATGCTCATAGATGATGAAGCAGGGGTTTCTAAGTTAAAAACCAGCATCCTACAACAGAATGCTGGCTATATATTTTGTGAAAAAAATCGACAAAACAACAGGCTTTATACCAAGGCATCAAGATGCTTTTTCAACTCCTTCAACTCGTCACGCACATTGATGAGCGTATCAAGAACCTCGGAAGACTTCTCTGCACCACTCCTGTTCTGCGACAGATACTTACGAGCTGCGGCAATCTTCAGACCCTTCACCTTGATGAGTGAATGGATGAGCTTTACTTGCTCTATGTCTTTCTCCGTGTACTGACGTACTTTGTTGGACGTAACCTTGGGTTTGAGGAAAGGAAACTCTTTCTCCCAATATCTGAGCGTCGACTCGTTAACCCCCACTTCCTCGGCTACTTCCTTGATAGAGTAGTACAATTTGACGTTTTTATCTGTTTTCAGAGCCATAATTTGCAACTTTTTATCAAACAATGATTAATTGATTTGCAAATTTAAGCAATTCTTCTTATCTTTGCAAAGAATTTTGAAAAAAAATAAAGATTAAAACAAAATAGATATGATGACAGCTAATGAAGTGCGCGAATCCTTCAAGAAATTCTTCGAGGGAAATGGCCACAAAATTGTTCCATCAGCACCTATGGTCATCAAGGATGACCCTACGCTGATGTTTACAAACGCTGGTATGAACCAGTGGAAAGACATCATCCTCGGAACCAAAGACCCTGGCAAGGATGTACGTCGTGTTGATACTCAGAAATGTCTCCGTGTAAGCGGTAAGCACAACGACCTCGAAGAGGTGGGCCACGATACTTATCATCACACCATGTTTGAGATGCTTGGCAACTGGAGCTTTGGTGATTACTTCAAAGAGGGCGCTATCGACATGGCATGGGAATACCTCACTGAGGTGTTGAAGCTCAACCCTGCCGATCTCTACGTTACCGTGTTCGAGGGTAGCGAGGAAGAAGGTCTGAAGCGCGATGACGAGGCTGCCAGCTACTGGGCTAAGCACGTGCCTGCCGACCACATCATCAACGGCAACAAGCATGACAACTTCTGGGAGATGGGCGATACAGGTCCTTGCGGTCCTTGCTCAGAGATTCACGTAGACTCTCGTACTCCTGAAGAGAAGGCACAAGTGCCAGGTCGCGAGTTGGTAAACAAGGACAATCCTCAGGTCATCGAAATCTGGAACATCGTCTTCATGCAGTACAACCGCAAGGCTGACGGTTCTCTCGAACCTTTGTCTATGAACGTAATCGATACAGGTATGGGCTTCGAGCGCTTGGTTCGCATGTTGCAGGACAAGCACTCCAACTATGACACTGATATCTTCCAGCCCATCATCAAGGAGATCGAGGTTATCTCTGGCAAGAAGTATGGCT
>USOQ01000053.1 GCA_900556395.1 Candidatus Segatella caccae
GTATCATGGCAAAAGCTATCGTATATTTCGTGACTTCGAAGTTGAACAATATCTATGAGCAACTGCCTCCACAGGCTGTCAATGAGGAAAGAGTAGAACTTCGTCATTTCACCATCATCGATGAGGCTCACTATATGCTTGGCTTCGAGAACAAACCCTTGCAAAACTTGATTGCGGTAGGAAGAAACAAGGGAATGAGTATCATTCTCGCCACCCAGAACATGGATTCATTCAAGAGCAAGCATTTCGACTTTTATGCCAATGCACAGTATCCACTCATCATGAAGCAGCAACAGCAGAATGATGGGGTGCTAAAGGATTTATTTGGTGTAAGCAGTATGGCTCTACAAGAACTGAAGCAAGCCATTGCAGGTTTGCAAAAAGGAGAGTTGATTACCAAGGATTCGCAAGCCATGATGCTGGGTATTGGCAAACATTGGAAGAAGATAAAAGTGACGCATTTGATATGATAGAGGAGTGTGTTAGCTCCGCCGTATTCTTCGTCTCCCGGAACCTCGCCATGATTTTCTCATGGCGAGGTTCCGCCTTTTTCTTAGCTATGGTTTATAGTTTTTCGCAGAATTCTATTTTCTCCTTATTGGGTCCTTCAATGGTGAAGAACTTTACGCCGTTCTCCCAGAATGGAAGACCATTAACCTGTTGATCCAGCATCTTGAAGGTTCCAGCTTCCTTTACAACCTGGAAGAGATCCTCGATGTTCTTTACATCGATGGCAATATGATCGATGGCTCCATATTCCATCTTAGCCTGGTGGTTCTGGTAGGTCTCAATGATGAGATTGTGGAGCTGGAGGAAGGCTACTTCCTCATTGCCGTTTACGGTGCGGAGGGCAGTTTCGAAGCCCAGAGCATGATAAAACTCAATGGTCTTGTTGATGTCGTTGGTAGGAATGCCAATGTGTTGCACGCCTGTAGTAAAATCTTTGATTTTCATAATGAATTTGTGTTTAGATGATTGTTATGATAAAACTTTCTGTGTATTGAAGATTTAGAAGCGGATGATTTCGGCTCCAATCTGGAAATAGCTCAGGTTGCTCTGGGGATTCCACATTCCCTTGGCATAAACCGGAACGGTGTAGTTGCCGAGTTTGAGATCGTGGGATGCTTGCAGCGATACGTGCACGATGCCCGCCGTCGTTCCGAAGAAGTGGGCATCCTCGCCAGCTCTGTTCAATGCGAAGGCTCCACCAACTCCCGCATCAACCTTCCATCCATCTTTCTGGTAGATAGGATATTCCGCATAGGCGAAAGTGGAATATTTCTGTTTTGTATTGTCGCTGTTGCGGTCACGTCCGAAGACTACTGTTGACCAGCTCAGGAGCAGCGGGAACTTCTCTTTCTGGAATCGGTAGCTCAATGTGGCATCGAGAAATCGCCCTGTGGTATGGGCTGAATAATTCCAGTATTCCTTATTGTTATAGGTGGCACCAGGTGAGAAATTGTAGGTGTCCCATAGAGCGAGTTCCCAACCGCCAGCTTTTAGATTCAGATAATGATTAAACTCCTTGTAGGAGCCTTCCGAGTTGCAGCCGCCCCAAAGTCCCACGGTAACGTGGTCGTTGACCATCGTATAACTTAGGTCTGTAAGGAGAACGATGCCATCGGAAACTTCCATGCCACGCCACAGATGGTTGTTCTGGACGTTGGCTTTCAGATGGAGCTGCGCCTGAGCATTCCCCAGGCAAGCAGCCATCATTAAAACACCAACTAATCTTCGTCTCATTTTTCTTTAACAATAAATAAAAATAACATTAACTATGTCTCTTTTGTGATTAGATTTTCTGTTCCTTAGTTTTTACTATTAGGATTTTAAATCTTTACATAACTTTAGCAAGTAGGGAAGTTGGAGAAGTTGTGTCTCTCAAGCTTCCCTAAACTACCCGCATGAAAAAGTCCTGTCTTTGAATCTTGGTTGCAAATATAGTTGCATTTTATTTTTGTGGCATCGAAAAATCATATTTATTTTCTGCAATCGTTCCCGCAATCGTTTCCAATTTCTGCAATCGTTTGAAGGTCATACTGTTTCTTATGCATCTTCTTCTCTTTGGGTATGTGTGTGAATTATTAGGTGACGGCTATCTGAAAAAAATATGTTTTTTGTTGTTGCTTTCATAGAAAAATATTATATTTGCAATCAGAAAACCAAGAAGAATAAGAATATGGCTAAACATTTAACTATTAAAGATATAGCCCGCTCGCTCTGCATTTCAGTCTCTACTGTTTCCAGAGCATTGACCGATGACAAGAACATACGCAAAGAGACGCGAGACATGGTGGTGGAGGAGGCGAAGCGACTTGGTTACAAGCGTAATCCTGTAGCGATGAACCTGAAGATGGGACGTACCAATACCATTGGAGTCATTGTGCCTGAGATGCATACACCTTATGCTTCGCAGGTGATAGGCGGAATACAAGAGATTCTCTACAAGAAGAACCAGAAGGTGATGATAGCCGAGAGTGACGAGAATCCCTGCAGGGAACTGGAAAATCTGAAGATGATGGAACAGTTTATGGTGGATGGGTTGATTGTTAGTCTCTGCAGTTACCGCAAGAACATTGAGAAGTATCAGCAGTTGGAGGAAGCTGGTATGGCTGTTGTGTTCTACGATCGCATTCCTTATGGTATGGATGTGTCTCAGGTGTTGGTGGAAGACAATGTAGACTCCTATTTCATGGTGGAGCATCTTATCCGTTTAGGCAGAAAGCGTATAGCCTATATTCAAGGACCTGACGATATCTATAATGCTTATCAAAGAGGTTTGGGCTATCGTGAGGCGATGGAGAAATTCCGACTCTTTGACCCTTCTCTGATTGTGAAAACGGGCATGACGTTCAAGGATGGTGCCGATGCCATAGACCGCCTTATATATAATAAGGTGGATTTTGATTCCGTATTCGCGTTTACTGACACCTTGGCTATAGGTGCTCAGAACCGGCTTCGTGCTTTGGGTAAGCGGGTTCCGGAAGATATCTTTGTTGCAAGTTTTTCAGGTACCGAACTGTCTACCATCGTTTCTCCGCAAATCACGACCATGGAGCCTCCTCTCGAGGAAATGGGGCGAAAGGCTGCAGAACTTGTGATTGAGAAAATCAACAATCCAGAGACAGAAAACAAGATGATCGTCCTGAAGACTACTATGCGGTGCAGGGAGTCGACGGGTGAATAGGCTATAATATTCCGTCGCTCTTTTTTTTAAAACGTTTGCAGAAATTGGAAACGATTGCGGGAACGTTTGCAGAAAATTGCCATCAATTATTCATTGTTCATTTCTGATTTTCTTCTATCTTTGCCATAGAAAACGAGACCTGTTTTTTACAGGAAACCCAAACGGCTTGATCTCGCGGAAAGACTGAAAATTATTAATAACTAACAATCAATACAATTATGGCAAATTTAGTAACTGCTAAAACAGCAAAAACAAATCAGGTAGTAAATGGTTATTCTTATAACCGCAGTTTGGTAAAGGCAGGTATTCTGCACTTCGGAGTAGGCAACTTCCATCGTGCTCATCTGGAGTATATGACCAGTAAACTCTTGGAGAACAATACCCAGCAGAACTGGGGTATCTGTGGAGCGATGATCCTCCCAGGCGACGAACGCCTTTATCATGCCCTGAAGAAGCAGGATGGAGAGTACACCCTTACTGTATGTGGTCGCGATGACAGTATCCAGGTTTATCAGTTGGGTGCTCTCGTAGAACTCTATTGGGGTATTGAGGAGCAGGAACAGATACTGGATAAGATAGCATCAAAGGACATCAAGATAATCACACTCACGATTACTGAGGGTGGATATAATATTTCGCGTCAAACAGGTGAGTTCATGCTTGACAATGAGCAGGTGGCACATGATATCCAGAACCCAGCCAAGCCTGTCACAGCCTTCGGATATGTAGCAGAAGGTTTGCGTCGTCGCAAGGCTGCGGGCAATGGCCCGATTACCATCCTCTCTTGCGATAATCTGCAGCACAATGGCAATACAGCCCGAAAGGCTTTCATGACCTTTGTTGAGGCTCAGGACAAGGAACTTGCTGCCTGGATGAATGAGAATGTAACATTCCCCAACTCGATGGTTGACCGTATTACCCCAGCCACTCGTCCCGAGGATGTCGAGCGACTGAATGCCCAGAATGGTACTTGCGATGAGGCACCTGTATATTGCGAGGACTTTATCCAGTGGGTGGTAGAAGATCACTTTGCAGCAGGTCGTCCAGCTTGGGAAACTGTTGGTGCCCAGATGACCGACGATGTGACGGCTTTCGAGAACATGAAGCTGTCTCTCCTGAATGCTTCCCATACCTTGCTTTCTTATCCCTCCTTCCTGAGTGGTTATCGTAAAGTAGACGCGGCGATGCACGATGAAAGAATCTGCAAGTTTGTACGTGCTTTTATGGATGAGGACATTACTCCTTATGTGCCAGCTCCCGAGAATACCGATTTGGAGGAGTACAAGCAATGTCTGGTAGAGCGTTTCGGCAATCGCATGGTAAGCGATCAGGTGGCACGTCTCTGTTTCGATGGTGCCAGCAAGTTCCCTGTTTACGTTATGCCGAACTTGGAGAAGATGATAGCTGATGATGCCTCTGGCAAGCGCCAGGATGTAGAATTCAAGCGTGTGGCTTATCTCTTTGCTGCTTACCGTCATTATCTGAAATATCAGGTGGATGACAACGGCGATGCTTTCGAGGTAGCTGATCCTTGGCTCACCGAAGCAGACAAAAAGGCCATAGATAGCGATGATGCACTCGATTTCCTTGCCATCTCTGCCTTTACAAGTACCGACCTCAAGGCTGCTTCTCATTTTGTAGAGCTTTACCTGAAGATGGTGGAAGACATCAAAGCCAAGGGTGCCATGAAGGTTTTGGAGGAAGAAATCCTGTAATCTGGTGAAGATATTCGGAAAATAAGAGTTAGGTGCTTCCGAGGATGTTGCTGTCCTCGAAGCACCTGATGAAAAACAATACTCTCTGCTATAAAAACCTAAATGATTATGAAACAGTCGATAACGCTCAAGAGTGCGGGACCTTTCCTTCTCTTGACATTCATATATTTCATAGTGGGCTTTCTCACTACCGTCAACGGACAGTGTCAGGGGCCTCTGCAGGTAGCCTTTCTTTCGAAAGTGGCTGCTACTAAGAATTTCCTGGCAACACTTATCTCCTTTGCCTTCTTCCTGGGCTATTTGCTCAATAGTGCGAGGACAGGACGTCTGCTTAACAGGATAGGTTATAAAAAGACGCTTGTCCGTTCGATGATGGTCATGGTGCTGGGACTTGCCTTCTATCTTGCTTCGGCGGTTATTGCTGAATATTGGGGTGGGGCAGGTGTGCATCTTTCACAGGATTTTGTACCTTTCGGATATTTCGTTTTCCTTGTAGGATCTTATCTGATGGGTACGGCTGCGGCAATGCTTCAGGTAGTTATCAATCCCTATATCGCAGCCTATCCTTTGCCGGGAACCCAACCCGTGCAGCGTATGAATTTTACTTGTGCAGTGAACTCTTTTGGTACTACGATAGCTCCTTTCTTTGTTACAGGTGTGATGTTTGCAGGCGTGTCTCTGGATTGTGTTTCTGCCGATCAGCTTACAGTCCCTTTCCTTGTGATGATGCTTATCATCGCCTTTACCACATGGAGTACTTCTAAAGCGAATCTTCCTGATATAGAGGGCACGAGAGAGAATTCTTCGAATGCAGAATCAGAAGGTAAGACTGCTGCAGCCATCGATTCCAAAAACTGCAAAGAACGTAGTATCTGGTCGTTCCGCCATTTGAAATATGGTGTCATTACCATCTTCTTCTATGTAGGAACAGAGGTGGGTATTGGCAATAATATGAATCTCCATGCGATGGATTTGATGGGACTTGGTTACAATGTTTCGCCGGCCCTTCTTGCCACGCTCTATTGGGGTGGCTTCATGATAGGCAGAATGGTATCGGCTGGTTTGAAGAATGTGGCACCTCGTCCGATGCTCATCTTTGTGACTGTGGCAGCCATTGCCCTGATGGTCACCTCCATGGTTACTGAGAATCTTTGGTTAATGGCTGCTGTGGGATTGTTTCACAGTGTAATGTGGAGCTGTATCTTTACTTTGGCTGTTGATGGTTTGAAGGAATACACTTCCAAGGCTTCAGGTGTGTTTATGATGGGTGTCTTCGGTGGTGCTGTCTTCCCTGTGCTCCAAGGTTTGTTGGCTGATTATGTCGGCTCATGGCAATTCACCTGGCTTATTCCTCTTTTCTGCGAGTTCGTCATTCTTTGGTATGGGCTTGTGGGTTATAAACAAACTCCTCAAAGTTACGCTGCATCTTAACAATAAAAACAAAAAGTTCACTTTTTATTTTGTTTTGTCTTCGATTTGCTGTAACTTTGCACCCGCAAACTACAATTTGATAAAAGTTGTTTTTCAACTGATTAAAAGATTAGATTATGAGTGAACAGATTGAGCAACAGAATAACAAGGTGCAGGCAACAGCAGAAGAAACAACTGTAGCTACAGAACAGGTGGCAGGATTTCAGGTGGTAAACGAGGGCTTCTCTACACGTGAGGCTATCGAGGAAGCCAAGCGATGCCTCCATTGTAAGGTGCCACAATGTAAGAAGGGATGTCCTATCGGAAATGACATTCCCGACTTTGTGCATGAACTTTCTATGGGTAATATGGGCGCGGCTATGTCTATCATCAATGCCAAGAGCAATCTGCCTGCTATCTGTGGACGTGTGTGTCCTCATGAGAAGCAATGCCAGGGCAACTGTGTGTTGGGTAAGAAGGGAAATCCTGTACAGATAGGCAAACTTGAGCAGTTTATTGCCGACTTCGATACCAAGATGAACCTCTCTCGCGAGAAACTTCCACAGAAGACTCGTGGCCGTGTGGCTGTTATCGGTTCTGGTCCAGCAGGACTTACTGTTGCTGGTGATTTGGCAAGACAGGGCTTCAATGTCACTATCTTCGAGGGACAGGCAGAGCCTGGTGGTGTGCTGATGTATGGTATTCCTGAATATCGACTTCCCAAGGCTGTGGTACGTGCCGAGGTGAGCAAGATAGAGGCACTCGGTGTGCAGTTTATTACCAACTGTATGGTGGGTGAGAATAATGTCACCATCGATAGTCTCTTCCGTGCTGGCTACGATGCCATTTTCATGGGAACAGGAACCAGTGTGCCACAGAATATGGACTCTACACCTGGTGCCAAGTTGCATGGTGTGAGCCAGAGTACTTATTTCTTGCACAACGTTAATGCCTATAACGAGGGAGCCTTGACACGCGACATGGTGCCTCTGCGTGATGGTGAGAAAGTGGGTGTCATCGGTGGTGGTAATGTGGCCATGGATGCTGCACGTACAGCTATTCGCCTGGGTGCCGACGTGACCGTACTTTATCGCAAGACACAGGAAGAGATGCCTGCCATACTGAGTGAGTATGATGAGGCTGTGAAGGAGGGTGTCAAGTTTGAATGGAAAACTACTGTCGAGGCTTTCCTCAAGGGTAAGAACGGAAGACTGGGAAGCTGTGTACTCAATACTCCAGAAGGTGAGCGTGTAGAGAAGTTCGACCGCATCTACTTGGCCATCGGATCACGTCCTGCCAACCGTGTTGTCTCTACTACAGCTGGTATCGAGGTAGACGAGAAGGGGTATGTCAAGGTGGTGGAGCGTCCTTATGGTATGACCACACGTAGAGGTGTGTTCGCAGGTGGTGACGTGGTTCATCGTCCTCAGACCGTGGTGCTTGCCATGAAGGCTGCCAAGGAGGTGGCACAGGGTATAGCTCAGTATGTTGATGCCATCAAGTTGCTCGAGGAGGCAAAGCGCATCGAGAAGAGCGGCACGACAGACGTTGATTAATTTTCATACAAAAAATAAATCGTAGGGGAGGGTGTGTCTTGATGATGGGTACATCCTCCTTTGTTTTTTTCAATAAAAATGGCTCAAAAAATGAAAGTACTTACGATGCCTATCGCAAGTACTTTCAACAGCCAACGCAAGTACTTTCATTGCCCATCGCAAGTACTTGCGTTTTTTGAGGGTATTCTGTGCTTAATATGTAGCGCACAGGTCGCTTTATGGGATATAAACGTTATAGTCCCTTAATTCGCTTTAATATCTGCTTAATTGATGGGGCAACTTCCGATTATTCAATCTTTTTTCTTATTTTTGTAAGCAAAACAGGAGCTTTTTTCGCTTCTGTTTACTAATGAAGATGAATATGAGTATGATTAGTATGTATAAACTATTAAGGGTCTTTATGGGGCATACGAGGAGTGGCCTGTTGTTGGGGAGCTTTCTGTTGTCGGTAGTAGCCATGGCGCAGAAAACATGTGTCATCGCTTCGGCAGAAGACCATGTGCCTGTGCGTGAGGCGCTGATTCATACTGATAACAACCACTGGGCACGTACCGATTATAGGGGCTACTGGACTATGAAATATCAGTTTGATAGTGCCACGGTGTCGAAACCAGGATTTCTCAAAACGACCATTTATCTGAAGAATCTTCCCGACACGGTGTTTCTGTTGCCACATAGCCATCAGCTCACAGAGGTAGAGGTGTGGGGAGAAAATATGCCTGGCATCAAGAACATCCAGAAAGATGCACATAGACAGGCAGAGATAGGAGGGGCAAATGCTCCTAATGGCGCCAGCTTTGATTTTGCTAAAATGCTCGACAAGCGAGGAAGACGTGATGGTAAGCATCTGCGTGAGGCTCATAAAATATTCAGCGAGATGGGACGTGTGGATCCCATTGTGGCTGCCTACGAGAAGGCTACGGGTAAGAAGTATCTGGTGAACGACAGTTTGAAGTCGTCTGTAGAACCTGTTTCTCCCTCAGAAGAGAACCCCCAAAAATCTTCTTCTCAGAAGGAGCAAGCACTTACGAAAAAGAAAGATTCTGATCAAGAAACACCACTCACAGACGATGAAAAGTCACCGAAAAGGGTGCGTGTGTCGATAGAAGAGAAGGTAAGTATCCGAAAGTGAGTCGATGAGCGTGCTTTTTTGGGCTGTAATATAGGGATTTTCGGATTTATTTCGTAACTTTGCAGCCAAAATAAAAATAATAAGAAAAATGTTTGAAAATTTAAGTGATAGACTGGAACGTTCCTTCAAGATTCTGAAGGGTGAGGGTAAGATTACCGAAATCAACGTTGCAGAGACTATGAAGGATGTGCGTCGTGCTTTGCTTGATGCCGACGTCAACTATAAAGTGGCTAAGGATTTCACCAACAAGGTGAAGGAGAAGGCTCTCGGAATGAACGTGCTGACAGCCATAAAACCTGGACAGTTGATGGTGAAGTTGGTTCACGACGAACTGGCTGAACTGATGGGTGGAGAGGAAGCCCCTCTGAAGCTCGAAGGTCATCCTGCCATTATCTTGATGAGTGGTTTGCAGGGATCTGGTAAGACAACCTTTAGTGGTAAACTTGCCAATATGCTCAAGACCAAGAAAGGTAAGAAACCATTGCTCGTGGCTTGCGACGTGTATCGTCCTGCTGCCATCGACCAGTTGAAGGTGGTAGGCGAGCAAGTGGGTGTTCCTGTATATAGCGAACCTGAGAACAAAGATGTTTGTGTCATTGCTGATCATGCCATCCAGCAAGCAAAGACCAATGGCAACGATGTGGTAATCGTCGATACTGCCGGTCGTCTGGCTATTGATGAGCAGATGATGAACGAGATAAGCCGTCTGAAGAATCACCTCCGTCCTGATGAAACTCTCTTCGTTGTTGACTCCATGACGGGTCAGGATGCTGTTAATACCGCCAAGGAGTTTAACGATCGCCTTGATTTCAATGGCGTGGTTCTTACCAAGCTTGATGGTGATACACGTGGTGGTGCTGCTCTCAGTATACGTACCGTAGTGACCAAGCCTATCAAGTTTATCGGTACAGGCGAGAAGATGGAGGCCATCGATGTGTTCCATCCTGCTCGTATGGCCGACCGTATCCTCGGTATGGGTGACGTGGTTTCTCTCGTAGAACGCGCTCAGGAGCAGTTCGACCTTGAAGAGGCTAAGAAGTTGGAGAAGAAGATTCGTAAGAACCAGTTCGACTTCAATGATTTCTATGCTCAGATTCAGCAGATCAAGAAGATGGGTAACATCAAAGACTTGGCTGGTATGATTCCAGGAGTGGGCAAGGCCATCCGTGATGTCGATATCCCCGATGACGCTTTCAAGAGTGTAGAGGCTATTATACAGAGTATGACTCCTAAGGAGCGCTCTAATCCTGGTATTCTTAACACCAGCCGTCGTCAACGTATAGCTAAGGGTTCGGGAACTAATATCCAGGAGGTTAACAAGCTTATCAAGCAGTTTGACCAGACCCGCAAGATGATGCAAATGATGACTGGCGGAGGCATGGCAAGCATGATGAGTCGCATGAAGGGAATGAAAGGTATGCCTGGAATGCCCAAGATGCCAGGAATGTAAGATATAAGTGAAGAACGATGTGTGAAGTATTCACTCGATCTGCAACTTAACATTGAACGTTGAACATTTAACATGGAATGAAATGCAACTGATAGACGGAAAGGCAACGGCAAATGCCATCAAGGAACAGATTGCCGAAGAGGTGGCTCAGATAGTAGCCAATGGAGGGAAACAGCCACACCTGGCTGCCGTCCTCGTAGGACATGATGGTGGTAGCGAGACTTATGTCAAAAATAAAGTTCTCGCCTGCGAGAAGTGCGGATTCAAGTCTACACTCATCCGCTATGAGGAAGATGTGACCGAGGAAGAGTTGTTGGCATGCGTCGACAAGTTGAACAAGGATGAAGATGTAGATGGCTTTATCGTACAACTTCCACTTCCTGCTCATATCGATGAACAGAAAATCATCATGTCAATAGACTATCGTAAGGATGTTGATGGTTTTCATCCCATCAATGTAGGACGAATGGCTATTGGTCTGCCTTGCTTTATCTCTGCCACTCCGTTGGGTATTCTTACCTTGTTGCAGCATTACCATATTCCTACCAGCGGTAAAAAATGCGTGGTGCTTGGTAGAAGCAATATCGTGGGCAAGCCTATGGCGCAGCTGATGATGCAGAAGCAGTGGGGTGATGCCACAGTGACGGTTTGTCATTCTCATTCTGCCAATCTGAAGGAGGAGTGCCGTGAGGCTGATATCATTATTGCTGCTATCGGTAAGCCCAACTTCGTTACGGCTGATATGGTAAAAGAAGGAGCGGTGGTTATCGATGTAGGTACAACTCGTGTTCCTGACGCTACTCGTAAGAGCGGTTTCCGCCTCAATGGTGACGTCAAGTTTGATGAGGTGGCAGAACATTGTTCGTTTATCACACCTGTTCCTGGTGGTGTCGGTCCTATGACCATCTGTTCGCTGATGAAGAATACGTTGGCTGCAGGAAAGAAGGAATTTTACAAGTAGCAATATACTTGATTTTTTATAACTCTCTAATTTGTTGAAGGCCGAGTGTAGTGATGCACTTGGTCTTTTTTTTGTTTTCCTAACTCCAGAACTTACTGAAACTCTCTATATATAATAAATAATGTTCGCGCGCGTTGAAGCATGGAAAAACTTGTGTTTTAGCTTGAAAATGTAAGTAGGCTGGGAGGTTGTGATAGGGGGTGAATAATCGGTGTGAAAGTCTTGAAGTTATTTTGCAATCGTACAAAAAGAAGAAAATATGTGCTTTTTTTCCAGTTTTCACGGGACAAATGTAAAATATTATAGGAAAAGTTTGGTAGTTAAGTTTTTTTTTTATTACTTTGCACTCGATTTCAAAAATGTGCAATGTGTTGCGCAATAATAAAGATTTCAATAACATTTTTAATAAATTAATTTTTAGAGAGACATGAAAAAGTTAGGTTTATTGTTTGCTGCCGCAGCTATGGCAGTTTCAGTAAATGCACAGACAGTTACTGAGAGCAAGACATTTGACAACTTCTACATCGGCATCAACGGCGGTGCTCAGGTAAAGACTACTGGCGAGAGCTGGATGAACAACCTGAACTCTAACGCTGGCCTTCGTATCGGTCGCTGGTTTACTCCAGTATTCGGTTTGGCTGCTGAGGGTAATGTTTACTTCAACGATCACTGCAAGCACTTCATGCCACAGTCTAAGACTGTAGCTCGCTACATGAACGTAGGTTTGATCGGTACTGTTAACTTGAGCAACTGGTTTGCTGGTTACAAGGGTGAGCCACGTTTGTTCGAGGTAGTTCCTGTATTCGGCTTCGGTTGGGGTCACACATTCGGTACAGGTGAGAAGGAGTACAACGCTCTTACTTCTAAGGCTGGTATCGATTTCACTTTCAACTTGGGTAAGGCTAAGGCATGGCAGGTATATGTTGAGCCTTCTATGAACTGGGCTTTGAATGGTTATGGCTATGAGGGTGTTGCTTACAACATCAACCAGTCTGCATTCCAGTTGAACGCTGGTATCGTTTACAAGTTCAAGAACTCTAACGGTACTCACAACTTCACAATCGCTCAGCTCCGCGACCAGAACGAGATCGATGGCTTGAACAGCCAGATCAACAGCCTTCGTGGTGACTTGAATGATAAGGACGCTCAGCTTTCTGCTAAGGACAAGCAGATCAAGGATCTTCAGAACGCTCTTGACGAGTGCAACAAGAAGCCTAAGTATGAGAAGCCAGCTACTGCTACAAACTTGCAGCCAACTGTATTGTTCCGTCAGAGCAAGGCTGTTGTAGACAAGAGCCAGATGCCTAACATCGAGTTGATCGCTCAGTATATGAAGAATCACCCAGAGGCTAAGGTTGAGATCAAGGGTTATGCTTCTCCAGAGGGTAACAAGGAGTTCAACCAGGCTCTTTCTCAGAAGCGTGCTGACGCAGTTAAGAACGTACTCGTTAAGAAGTACAAGATTGCTGCTGACCGTTTGACTACAAAGGGTATGGGCGCTACTGACAAGCTCTTCAAGCAGGTTGAGTTCAACCGTGTATCTACTTTCAACGACAACGCTGCTGCTGAGTAATTGAAAGCAATACGCTAAAAACGATATTGAATAATATCAAAATAGGGAATCCCTAAGGTTTCGACCTTAGGGATTTTTTTGTTTCTTGCTCAACTTCTGAACTTGCGAAATTTGAATTCCTTATATTCTGTAAGTTGTGCAATAGATAGCAGTTAGGAGATGAAGGTACTTGGGTGGAGTAGTGTTACTTTTCATCTCTCTTGCAAAAGTGGGCTAAAATACTATTTGTTAAGTAAAGGTGGCATTTTAGCTTATAAATTGTAAGCGTATAGGGTTGTTTTTGTAACAAAACACGTGCTTTTGCGAAAGTTTATGCAAAAAACGTTGGCTATTACATAAAAACTCAGTATCTTTGTAGGCACAATCAACGAAGATACAAAAATGATGAAACATCCATTAAGAAGTAGCGTCTGTACTGAAGGCAGAAGAATGGCAGGTGCCCGTGCACTTTGGGTAGCTGCAGGTATGAAACACGAGCAGTTTGGAAAACCAATCATAGCCATCGTGAACAGCTTTACACAGTTTGTGCCTGGTCATACACATCTTCATGAAATTGGTCAGATTGTCAAGAAGGAAATAGAAGCTATGGGTTGCTATGCAGCCGAATTCAATACCATCGCAGTAGACGACGGCATTGCCATGGGTCATGATGGCATGTTGTATTCTCTGCCAAGCCGTGATATTATTGCCGACTCTGTAGAGTATATGGTCAATGCACATAAGGCAGATGCTATGATTTGCATTTCTAATTGTGATAAGGTGACTCCTGGTATGCTGATGGCATCCATGCGTCTCAATATTCCTACTGTGTTCTGTTCGGGTGGCCCGATGGAGGCTGGTCGCTGGAAAGGTGAGAATGCTGACTTGATAACTGCGATGATCAAAGGCGCTGATACCAGTGTGTCGGATGATGAAATCAAGCAGATAGAGCAGTGTGCATGCCCTGGTTGCGGTAGTTGCTCAGGTATGTTTACCGCTAACTCCATGAACTCTCTCACCGAAGCCATCGGTCTGAGTCTTCCTGGAAACGGAACTATCTTGGCTACTCATAAGAATCGTATTCAGCTCTTTAAAGATGCTGCTCGCCAGGTGGTAAAGAACGCTTATGCTTACTATCAGGATGGCGACGAGAGTGTCTTGCCACGCAATATTGCTACTCGTGATGCTTTCCTCAATGCTATGACTTTGGATATAGCTATGGGTGGTAGTACCAATACGGTACTTCACTTGTTGGCAGTGGCTCAGGAGGCTGGTGCTGACTTCAAGATGGAAGACATCGACCAGTTGAGTCGTAAGGTGCCTTGCCTCTGTAAACTGAGTCCTAACACTCAGAAGTATAGTGTACAGGAGTGTAACCGC
The DNA here is from genome assembly GCA_900556395.1 of Candidatus Segatella caccae. Classification (GTDB taxonomy): domain Bacteria; phylum Bacteroidota; class Bacteroidia; order Bacteroidales; family Bacteroidaceae; genus Prevotella; species Prevotella caccae. Next base: position 14,344 of record USOQ01000053.1, read on the forward strand.
GCTGGTGGTATCATGGGTATATTGAACGAACTCAATAAGGGTGGACTGATTAATGGCGCTGTGATGCGTGTTGATGGTCATACCCTCAATGAGCAGATGAAGAAATATGATATCACAGGTGATAGCCTTGATCCTGAGGCTGACAGAATTTATCATTCTGCACCAGGTTGTAAATTCTCTACTCAAATGGGTAGTCAGGATGCACAATGGGAGAGCCTTGATGTCGACCGTGAGAATGGCTGTATACGTGACCTTGAGCATGCTTATACCAAAGATGGTGGTCTTGCTGTGCTGTTTGGTAATATTGCTCAGAATGGTTGTGTGGTAAAGACTGCAGGTGTAGACCCTGTGCTTTGGCACTTTGAAGGTCCTGCCGTATGCTTCGATTCGCAAGAAGATGCTTGTGAGGGAATCTTGAATGGCAAGGTGAACTCTGGCGACTGCGTGGTGATTACCCATGAAGGTCCTAAGGGTGGTCCTGGTATGCAAGAGATGCTTTATCCTACCTCTTACATCAAGAGCCGTCATTTAGGCAAGGAGTGTGCTCTGATAACCGATGGTCGCTTCTCTGGAGGTACATCAGGTCTGAGCATCGGTCATATATCTCCTGAGGCTGCAGCTGGTGGCAATATAGGTAAGATTAAGGATGGTGACATCATTGTTATCGACATCCCTAACCGTAGCATCAATGTGAAGCTGAGTGACGAAGAACTTAATGCTCGTCCACAGCAGCCGTTGAAGCGTAATCGCGTGGTAAGCAAGGCTTTGCGTGCCTATGCACAGAGTGTAAGCTCTGCTGATAAGGGTGGTGTAAGAATCATAGATTAATAAGAATAACGTATTCTTGTTCTATCTGCAAACAGATAGTTTTTGAATTTTCAGAATAAAATACAGATAAATGGCAAAAGAAGTAATTTCAGGAGCAGAAGCATTGATGCGTGCATTGCAGGCAGAAGGGGTTACGACCATCTTCGGCTATCCAGGCGGAAGCATCATGCCAGTGTTTGATTCACTGTATGGTTATACGAGAGGAGAGAATAAGGTGTTTGACCACATTTTGGTACGTCACGAGCAGGCTGCTGCTCACGCTGCACAGGGTTATGCCCGAGTCAGTGGCGAGGTGGGCGTAACTCTTGTGACCAGTGGTCCTGGTGCTACTAATACGCTTACAGGTATTGCTGATGCCATGATGGACTCTACACCTATTGTGGTCATCGCAGGACAGGTGGGTGTCGGCGCCTTAGGTACTGATGCTTTCCAGGAAGTTGACTTGGTGGGTGTTACCCAGCCTATCTCTAAATGGGCATATCAGATTCGTCGCCCAGAGGATGTGGCATGGGCTGTTAGCCGTGCTTTCTATATCGCTCGTAGCGGACGTCCTGGTCCGGTGGTTCTCGACTTCACCAAGAATGCTCAGGTGGCTTCTTGTGAATGGGAACCCGTGAAATGTGAAAAGGTAACTTCGTATAATCCTTATCCTAAGATAGATGAGCAGGCTGTTGCTGAAGCTGCTGAACTCATCAACCAGGCTAAGAAGCCTTTTGCTTTGGTAGGACATGGAGTGGAACTTGGTGGTGCTCACAACGAATTGTTGGAGTTCTTGGAGAAGGCGGACATCCCTGCAGGACGTACGCTTCTCGGACTTTCTGCGTTGCCAAGTAATCATCCGCTGAATATGGGTATGCTCGGTATGCATGGTTCTTATGCCACCAATATGAAGACTCAGGAGTGTGATGTGCTGATAGCCATCGGTATGCGATTCAGCGATCGTATCACGGGTGTTCCTTCTAAGTATGCTCCTCAGGCTAAGGTGATACATCTGGATATAGACAGAGCTGAGATAGATAAGGTGATAAAGACGGATGTCGCTGTCATCGGTGACTGCAAACAGTCGTTGCCAGCCATCACTCGTCTGTTGAACAAGAATGTACACCGTGAATGGCGCGACTCTTTCGATGTGTATCGCCAGCAGGAGCAGGAGAAAGTTATCGAGAAAGACATTCATCCTAAGGAAGGTCCACTGTTGATGGGCGAAGTGACCAATGTCGTGACAGAGGCAACTCACAATCAGGCTGTACTTGTGAATGATGTAGGTCAGAATCAGATGATCAGTAGTCGATACTTTAAGTTTACCAAGAAATTGTCTATCGTGACGAGTGGTGGCTTTGGTACGATGGGATTCGGATTGCCTGCTGCTATCGGTGCTACCTTTGGTGCGCCTGATAGAACCATCTGCTGTTTCTTTGGCGATGGTGGTTTCCAGATGAATATTCAGGAGTTGGGTACCATTATGGAGCAGCAGGCTCCTGTGAAGATGATTCTGCTGAACAACAACTACTTGGGCAATGTGCGTCAGTGGCAAGACCTGATGTTCGAGGGTCGCCGTTCTTTCACTCATATGATGAATCCTCATTATGCTGAAATTGCTAAGGCTTACGGCATTCCTTATGACGTTGTTATCGATCGCAAGGACTTGCAGGCTAAGGTAGAGAAAATGATAGCTACCAAGGGACCTTATCTCTTGGAGTGTGCTATTAAGGAGGACGAGGATATTGTACCTATGACTCTGCCTGGAAAGAGTGTGGATGAGATGCAGCTCGAGTTAAACTATTAAAAGCGGAGTGAGCGTGAAAATTCAACTTCTTTGAACGATAAGATTATGGAGAATAATAACGAAAAAAAATTATATACATTGCTTGTTTATTCAGAGAATATTGCGGGTATTCTGAATCAGATAACTGCTGTGTTCACTCGTAGACAAGTGAATATTGAGAGCTTGAATGTATCTGCAAGTAGTATCAAGAATATCCATAAGTATACGATTACGGTATGGAGTGATGCGGAGCAGATAGAAAAGATCAATAAGGCAATAGAGAAGAAAATCGACGTGGTGAAGAGCGATTATTATACGGATGATCAGATCTTTATCCATGAGGTGGCACTTTTCAAAATATCTACACCTATCTTGCTTGAAAACCCAGAGGTGTCGCGTACCATCCGTAAGCATGATGCTCGTATGATGGAGGTAAATCCTACCTATAGCACGGTGCTTTTGGCTGGATTGACAGAGGATATTGCTGATTTGTTCCATCAGTTGAATAGCTTTGATTGCCTCTTGCAGTATACGCGTAGTGGTCGTATTGCAGTAACAAGAAGTTATGATGAGCCTGTATCCGATTATCTCAAAAAAGGTGAAGAGGAATAACTTTATAGTGTGATGAAAATAGTATAAAATATTCATGATAAGAGTCGTGTTTCTATGGTTTGCTGACTATAGAAATACGATTTTTATATAATAAAGGGTACGAGATATGGAATTATTAAGCAAAGTAGGAAGCTATGAGTTTATGGCTGAACCTTTTCATTGTGACTATTCCAGTCACTTGTTTATGGGTCATTTGGGCAATCATTTGTTGAATGCTGCTGATTTTCATAGCAACGATAGGGGATATGGCATGAACTATCTTATGCCTCGCCATCGCACGTGGGTGCTGAGTCGCTTGGCTATAGAAATGACAGAAATGCCCAAGTCGTATGACAAGTTCTTGGTAGAGACGTGGGTGGAGAATGCGATGAAATACTTTACGGCCCGCAATTTCAAAATATGTGGTAAGCCTTCTACGGATGTTAAGGAGCAGAAGGTCTATGGCTATGGTAAGAGTGTGTGGGCTATGATAGACACCGAAACTCGGCAGCCTGTAGATATATTCAGCATACATGATGGTTTGATTGCTGAATATATTGAGACAGAAAAAGAATGCCCCATAGCGCCCAGTTCCAGAGTGAAGATGTCGGCAGATGCCCAACTTGTCAGAACAATCGACACCTATTATAATGATGTAGATGTCAATGGGCATATCAATTCGGTGAAATATATCGAACATATCCTTGATTTGTTTGATTTGGATTACTATAAGGCCCATTTCCTGCAAAGATTCGAAATTGCTTATGTGGCAGAGAGCCATCAAGGCGATAAGTTGAACTTCTATATGGAAGAGGTAGGCGAGGATGAGTATTGTATAAAAGTAACAAAAAGCATGCAAAATTCTGAAAAAGATATAGAAGTTGTAAGAAGTAAGGCGAAATTTATAAAAAAATGAAAGAAAAATTTGGTTGTTTCATAATGATTTATTACCTTTGCAACCGAATTAATAAAAGGAATAAACCCATAGCCGCTTTTTTGGATAGGGAGTGGACGGATCAAAAGACTTTCTTTGAATAAGTAGGGCTCGCATCCGTATGGATAAGTAAAACCCGCGGCTTCACAACAGTAGTCGCACAAAAAAATTTTATTATGGCAGAAATGAATTTCGGTGGCGTAATTGAAACAGTAGTCACCAGTCATGAATTTTCATTGGAGAAAGCACGTGAAGTATTGAAAAATGAAACTATCGCCGTTATCGGTTATGGTATTCAGGGTCCTGGTCAGGCATGCAACCTTCGTGACAATGGCTTCAACGTAATCGTTGGTCAGCGTGAGGGTAAGACTTATGAGAAGTGTCTGAAGGACGGATGGGTTCCTGGTAAGACTTTGTTCTCTATCGAGGAGGCTGTTCAGAAGGGTACTATCATCTGTATGTTGCTTTCTGATGCCGGCCAGATTGCTGTTTGGCCAAAGATTAAGCAGTATCTTACAGCAGGTAAGACTTTGTATTATTCACATGGTTTCGCTATCAACTGGAGCGATC
>USOQ01000054.1 GCA_900556395.1 Candidatus Segatella caccae
CATTGGACCGCAAGGACCCAGTGGCAGATGCTCAGGGCGTGAAGTACTACGAGGGATTTGCTGTTAACTGCATCCGTGATACCTACTTGAAGGATCATGAAGCACCAGAGGATTGCGAGTACTATCTTTGCGGACCTCCAATGCTGATCAAGACCGTTACTGATTATCTTGATAGCTTAGGCGTTGATCAGGAAAGTATCATGTACGATAACTTCGGATAAATATAATAAAGCCGTAAGGTTGATTTCTATTATCACCTTACGGCTTTTTTTTTGTTTTTTTTATTTTCTCTCTGTTCCTGCTTTACGTATCAAGTCTTTTATCACTTCTCCACCGCATACAAGACCTGCAGCGGCTGGCACGAAAGCATTACTGGCAGGAATACTTCTACGACGTGAGTTCGTATTGTTATTTTTAGTAGCATCTTGTGAGGCTTCCTGCGACAGGTTCTGAACTTCTGTTTCGCTGTTGTTGACAGATAGGTCTTCTTCCATCAGTTCTGGATAGAGGATGGGGTCCAGTGGCACTTCTTCGCTGTAAACCACTTTCAAGTGATGGATGTTCAACTTGCGGAGTTTCTTTCTTATAATCTTGGCAAGTGGGTCCATGTTGGTTTTGAAGATGTCCGTCACTCTGAAGGCAGTAGGATCCATCTTGTTGGCAGCACCCATTGACGAGATGATGGGAATCTGAAGTTCATGGCATCGGCGTATAAGTTCGAGTTTTGCAGTAATCGTGTCGATACAATCCACCACATAGTCGTAAGCAGACAGGTCTATGGTATCTGCGTTCTGTGGTAAGTAGAACATGGGATATTTGTGTACGATGCAATGAGGGTTGATGTCACGAATACGTTCTTCGCAAACATCCACCTTGAGACGGTCTACTTGGCTGAGAGTGGCTATTATCTGACGATTGATATTGGTGATGCAAACACGGTCGTTGTCGATGAGTGCAAGCTCACCCACACCGCTTCGCACCAGTACCTCTACTACATATCCGCCCACGCCGCCCACGCCGAATACTGCCACACGACTGCCTTTCAGTGTGTCAAGGGCGGGCTTCCCTATGAGCATCTGGGTTCTGGAAAATTGGTCTTGCATAAGTCTTTCTATTCTTAATATATTGAATGATTGTGTTGCAAAGTTACATGATTTTGCGTTGAACTGCTGTATATCTCACGACTTCTTTAATTTCTTTAACTACTTGAAATGTAAATTCTCGAGATAAATGTGTACCTTTGCTTCAGTTTTCGCATATTTCGGATGGAGGGTGTCGTGAGACTGTACTCCATTTTTTAGTTTCACCCTGTCGCATTTCTTTTTAATGTACGATTATAAAAACTGAAGCAAAAATGAAAATACAACCCGAAGATCAATATAAATTCTTGAAGATAAGCTTGCCTGATGGAGTGGCAGACAATGGACATTCTGTCTTGCTGCATGCTTGTTGTGCGCCCTGTTCTGCTGCCATCGTAGAGTGTATGTTGCGCAATGGCATCATGCCCACAGTTTATTTCTCCAATTCTAATATCTATCCAAAACAAGAGTTTGATATTCGAAAACAGGAGTTGATTCGTTTTTTGAATCAGCAAGATGTCCCCTACGTAGAAGATGAATACGACCATGCAGAATGGTTGCAAACGATTGCTGGACTGGAGCAAGAACCCGAAAGGGGTTCTCGATGCTCTGTGTGTTTTCAGTATCGATTGCATCATGCTGCACAATACGCACAGAAACATGGATTCAGATGGCTCACAACAACCTTGGCTTCCTCTCGGTGGAAGAATATTCGACAGATAGACATGGCGGGCTTAGTGGCTGTGAGTGATTGTAAGGATGTGGAATGGTGGAGCCAGAATTGGCGAAAAGGCGGATTACAATTAAGGCGCAGCGAGTTGCTGCGCCTCAATGAGTTCTATAATCAGTTATATTGTGGTTGCGAGTTCAGTCTTGCCGCATCCGAAGCGATGCGCAAGAATGAATAACTTATGACAAGCCTGTTATCTCGTTGTTGACCACATCAATGCGCTCTGCTTGTGGTGACTTAGGAAGTCCAGGCATACGCATGATAGGACCTGCAATAACGACTATCATCTCAGCACCCATGTTCAGGGTGATGTCTCTCACATGGAGCTCGAAACCCTCGGTTGGTCCATAGGCCTTGGCATCGGTAGAGAAACTATACTGAGTCTTAGCAATACAGATAGGGAAGTGCCCCACACCCAACTTCTTGATTTCTTCAATCATCGCTTGGGCTGATTCGCTTAGAGTCACGCTGCCAGCTCCGTAAAGGCGGAAGGCTACATCTTCTATCTTCTGCAATACGGGTTCATCATCGTCGTAGGTAAACTGCAGTGGAGCAGAAGGGCGTTCTTCGATAGTCTTCACTACTAATTCTGCCAATTCCATCGCACCTTTTCCACCTTCGGCAAAGGCACTATTTACAGCAAATCCGCATCCCATTTCCTCGCAGTGCTTGCGCAATACATCGATTTCTTCGTTGGTATCGGTAGCAAACTTATTGAAGGCGATGACTACAGTCTGACCGAAGCTCTGCATGTTACGCACGTGCTTATCGAGATTCCAGTAACCTTTCTCCATACCCTCGATGTTAGGCTTCTTGATGTCTTCAAGTGCCACACCACCGTGCATCTTCAGTGCCTGTAAGGTAACCACCAATACGGTGAGGTCGGGCTGAAGTCCTGCCTTACGACATTTAATGTTGAAGAATTTTTCTGCGCCAAGATCGGCTCCGAATCCGGCTTCCGTGATGGCATAATCGCCATATTCCAAAGCTGCACCCGTAGCCATTACGGAGTTACAACCATGTGCTATGTTAGCAAATGGACCGCAGTGTACAAAGGCTGGCGTGCCTTCTGTTGTCTGCACGAGGTTGGGCTTCAAAGCATCGAGTAGGAGAGCCACAATACTACCACCTACACCCATGTCCTTCACTCTGAATGGTTTGTCGTCTTCGGTGATACCGAGCAGAATGTTATCAATGCGGCGTCTCAAGTCATCGATGCTTGTTGCAAAGCACATGATGGCCATAATCTCTGATGCTGGAGTGATGTCAAATCCTGTCTTGGTTTCGATGCCGTTCTTCTCACCCAAACCTGTGATGATTTGTCTCAGACCACGGTCGTTGACATCCACGACACGGCGCCAAAGTATCTTCTTCAAGCGGAAACCCTCTGCCTCGTGCTGGAAACGATAGTTGTCGAGAAGAGCAGCTATCATGTTGTTGGCAGCAGTAATGGCGTGGAAGTCACCTGTGAAGTGCAGGTTAATCTTATCCATTGGCAGTACCTGAGCATAGCCACCGCCTGCAGCTCCTCCCTTCATACCGAAACAAGGACCTAAGGATGGCTCTCGTAATGCTAATACAGCCTTCTTGCCTATCTTTTGCATACCCAATGCCAATCCCACTGATACAGTCGTTTTACCATTGCCAGCCTTGGTAGGGCTGATGGCTGTCACGAGAATCAGGTGGTGGTTCTTAAACTTTTTCTTGTCAATAATGTTGGTAGAAATCTTAGCGATGAATCGTCCATAGTTCTCCACCACTTCTTCTTGGATGCCTAATTCTGAAGCTACGTCATTGATAGGGCGTAGCTTTACTGATTTGGCTATTTCTATATCTGTCAGCATAAAAATGTATTGTTTAGTTGCTGCAAAGTTACTCAAAATAATTCAGAATAGGTCATATCTTACTGAATTTATTCAGTGTTGCTGGAAAGAAGGGCATAAAAGTTTGAAAAATAAACATAATTCTATTTATTGACTTTGTGGTTTAGTGAAAATAATTGTATCTTTGCAGCCGTTAAAATGTATTCAACATTCAACATGAAATCAAGTAATCATACTGTATTATTTATCTGTTTGGGTAATATCTGCCGTTCGCCTGCAGCCGAGGGTATTATGAAAGCTATGGTAGAGGATAAAGGCATAGCAGACCAGTTTTTTATCGACTCTGCTGCCATAGGACCTTGGCACATAGGTCAGTTGCCTGATAGCCGTATGCGTCGGTGTGGCGCTGCGCATGGTTATTGTTTCGATAGTCACGCTCGTCAGTTTGATAAGTCCGACTTTGCTAAGTTCGACTATATTGTGGTGATGGATTATGACAATTATCGAGCTATCACTCGCATGGCTTCCTGTAATGAAGATAAGGAGAAGGTGTTATGTATGGCCGATTTTTTGCGTCAGCATCGTGACTATACGACCGTTCCTGATCCGTATTATGGTGATGAGAAAGACTTTGAATTGGTCATCACACTTTTGGAAGATGCCGTTGAGGGGCTTATAGAAACCATCTTATCATCAGCTGGTTAAGATGCGTTTCGTGTCAGTCTTTTATGACATTCATTGCGCTTTTCCTACAATACTAACAAATAATAAGTTATATATATAATAAGGTAAAAAATGGAAGAATTATTGTTTTTAGGTGGTTTCATCGCTTTCATTGTAGCCATCCTGTTGGTAGATATGCTTGCCATCGACCGCAAAGCACATGTCGTCTCCATCAAGGAGGCAGGAACATGGACGGCAGTATGGATCATTTTGGCGTTAGGTTTTTCGGTATTTCTATGGTTTCATGGCGACATGGTTCATGGAATCCACGATTTCAACGACCTTCAGGCTGTAGCCACCCGTTATGCTTCACATCTGAAGCTCAACCCCGATGATTTCGAGTGGAGTCTGCACGAGTATCGCAAATATATGACTATTGCGTATATCTCTGGTTATCTGATAGAAAAAACGCTTTCGGTCGACAATCTCTTTGTGATGATGATGATATTCACAGCTTTTGGAGTTGAAAAGAAAGAATATCAGCATGTTCTCAACTGGGGCATCATGGGTGCCATCGTACTTCGTTTTGTCTTCATCTTCTTAGGTGCAGCCATCATCAGTCGTTTCGACTGGGTTCTTTTGGTCTTCGGTGTTCTCTTGATGTATAGTGGTATCAAGATGTATCTCGACCGCAACAAGGAGACTCATGTTGATACAGCCAATCACCCTGTAGTGAAGTTTTGCTCAAAGTATTTTCATCTAAAGCCCTTGGTTATCACGGTGTTGGTGATAGAGTTCAGCGACTTGATTTTCGCTTTCGATAGCATACCAGCTGTGTTCTCTGTATCACTCGACCCCTATGTAGTCTTTTTCTCCAACATCTTTGCCATTCTCGGATTGCGTGCTATGTTCTTCTTGTTAGCCGCTGTAGCCGACAGGTTTAGATATCTCAAGACAGGTGTATGCTTCTTGTTGCTCTTTATTGGTTTGAAGTTGCTTTTGCACGAATACGTCGAGATTGATGCTGTTGCGTCTCTGCTCATCATCTTGGCTGTCATTGTTGTAAGCATAGGAGCCTCTCTCGTCATTCCGCAGAAAAAATAAATCATTTTAATCGTCTCGATACTTCCTAAGTATCGGGATGAATGAATCGAACTTACTACCAAAAAAGCGCTGCTTTCATCGTAGAAAGCAGCGCTTTTTGTTTCATTTTACTTCGTCTCTTGTTCTTCCTGCATGTCGAGATATTGATTATCTTTGTCGTAGAACTCGTATTGAAGGAAAGCCAATTTCTGTGAAGGAATGACTTTGATTCCGAATCCATACTTTAATTGCCACTTCAGTCGCAAGGAGAAAAGTCCCTTGTTGATAAAGGCAGCAACATAAGGGTTGACATACAGCGTAAACTTCTTGACGCCAATCTTGTTGACCAGTCGGTCGATTTTTCTTTCCAGTTGGTCGGTAAAGAGAATGCTCGACTTCACCTTGCCTGTACCGAAGCAGGTAGGACAGGTTTCTTCGACATTCACATCCATGGCAGGACGCACACGCTGACGCGTTATCTGCATGAGCCCAAACTTGCTCAGTGGCAGGATGTTGTGCTTAGCACGATCCTTTTGCATGTTTTTACACATACGCTCATAGAGCAGTTGGCGGTCTTCTGCCAAGTTCATGTCGATGAAATCGACAACAATAATACCTCCCATGTCTCGCAACCTCAACTGTCGCGCCAATTCATCAGCAGCGCCTAAGTTTACGTTCAGGGCATTGGCTTCCTGACCCTTTTCGCGAGTGCGGTTTCCGCTGTTGACATCTACCACGTGCAAAGCCTCGGTGTGTTCAATAATAAGATAAGCACCATGCTTATAGTTAACCACACGACCAAAAGCCGATTTGATTTGCTTAGTAATGTTGAAGTTGTCGAAGATAGGCACCTTTCCGCTGTAGAGCTTCACGATATTGGCCTTTTCGGGGGCTATCAGTGAAATGTAGTGTTTTACCTCCTTCATCACATCCTCATCGTTGATAAAGATGTTTTCGTAAGAAGGATTAAACAAGTCGCGAAGCAGGGCTACTGCTCTACCTGTTTCCTCGAAGACGAGCTGTGGTCTATTTTGAGTCTTCTGTACCTTGGTGATGGCATCCTCCCATCGCTTCACCAAGACTTTCAATTCTGCATCAAGTTCAGCCACCCTCTTTCCTTCAGCCACTGTGCGAACGATGACGCCGCAGTTTTTGGGCTTAATGCTGTGGATGAGCTGCTTGAGTCGTGTACGCTCTTCACCGCTCTTTATCTTTGACGAAACTGAAACTTTATCTCCGAATGGCATAAGTACCAAGAAACGTCCTGCAAATGAGATTTCACCTGTCAGACGTGGACCCTTGGTTGAAATGGGTTCTTTAACAATTTGCACCAGTACTTCTTGTCCAGTTTTGAGAACATTTTGGATACTTCCGTCCTTTTCGAGGTCGGGTTGTCTACTGGCTTTAGAGAATGGGAAAAGTTTCTTTCTGTCGCTCTGTACTTGCTTGAGGTACTTCTGGTAAGAATTAAAATGACTTCCTAAATCAAGATAATGAAGAAAGGCGTCGCGCTCATAACCTACATCAACAAAGCACGCGTTAAGACCTGGCATCAGTTTCTTAACCTTAGCAATGTAGATGTTGCCCACAGAGAATGAAGCCTCACGCGGTTCGTTCTGGTATTCTACCAGTTGCTTGTCCTCCATGAGTGCTATTGAAATATCCTTCTGCTGGACGTCAATTACAACTTCGCTTGTCATAGTCTTCAATTTCTTAAAAGGTAAGTGAATAAAAAAGGGCATGCCAAACTTTTTTAAGCTGACATGCCCCCTCAGCCAGAAAAGACTGAGAGCAAGGATTTACTTGCTCTTATGTCTATTCTTACGTAATCTCTTTTTACGTTTGTGAGTAGCCATCTTGTGGCCCTTCTTTTTCTTTCCGTTTGGCATGATTTTAAAATTTTAAAATATTGTTATTATATAATGTTATATTTCTTTCTTATTAGGATGGTGAGATTAACCCTTCATCTCCTCAACGAAACTTTTAGCTGGCTTAAAGCAAGGCAGGTCGTGAGCTGGTATAGTAATCGTTGTGTTCTTAGAGATGTTACGTGCGGTCTTTGCAGCTCTGCGCTTGATGTTGAAGCTGCCGAAACCACGAAGGTATACATTCTCTTTCTTCTTCAGAAGACTATCCTTTACAGCGTCCATAAACGCTTCAACCACAATACCTACTTCTTTTTTTGGCATTCCTGTTGCCAAAGACACCTCATTGACGATATCTGCTTTTGTCATTTTCCTATTGTTTTATCTGTTTTTACGATGTTTATCTTAAATTCGGTGTGCAAAGATACAAGTTTTTTGCGATATAACAAAATTGTTAGCACTTTTTTTCAAAAAATAATGCCCTAAGTATTTGCGTATAAGCTTTTTATTCCGTATTTTTGTAGCGAAATTAAGAAAAATGAGAAAACAAAGATATTACATATTAGTTATCTGTTTATGGCTTAGCATGTGCTTTTCCTGGGCTTCTCAGGTTTGGAATGCCAAGAATATTCCTGTTCCTTATCTGCAAAATTCCACGCAGTACGTATCTGACCCTGAGCATTATATGAGTCGGCAAGCCCTTGATTCTGCCAACTATTATCTGGATAAGCTCAACAAGGAATGTCATGTACAGAATCTCTTTGTCATCGTCGGAAACGTTGAGTCTGGCGATGCCTTTCGTGTAGCGCAAGATTTAGGTAATGACTATGGAGTCGGTGACAAGAAGACTCGTCGAGGTTTGGTGGTGGTGATAGCTGTCAACGATCATAAGTATTTTATAGCCCCAGGTATGGGATTGGAAGGCGAATTGACCGATGTTGACTGCGATGACATCGCTCGTGCCTGCATTGTTCCCAATATGCGCAATCAACTTCCTTCTGAGGCGGTAGTGGCAACGAGTAAGGCAATATATAATAAGGTAAAGAACGGTAAAACCGGCATTTCTGACATCGATGATGGTACGATTGGTGAAGATGATTGGTTTTTGGTCGTGATTTTATTGTTGCTATTCTTCGGGATTCCGGTCTATATGCTTATCCATTATTTATTAGAGGTTTTTGGAGTTATCAAGCCCGACAAATCTCAAACAGATAAGAAGCAGCGTTCTACGCGTCGTCACGACGATGACATCTTTCCACCATTCTTCTTTGGAGGTGGCGGAGGCAGATCCTCGGGAGGCGGTTTTTCTGGAGGTTCCTTTGGTGGAGGTTCCTTTGGTGGCGGTGGCGCAGGAGGAAGTTGGTAATGTCTCTCCTAAGACATACCTTTACCAATATAATTATGTAAATTATTTTATCAGAAAATTAATAGAAACGAAATTATGAAGAAAACAGGTTGGATTATTGTAGCAATCATCGTGGTATTGGTGCTTTGGTTGTTTAGTGGTTATAATGGTATGGTAAGCTCACAAGAGCAGGTCACCACCGAGTTGGCTAACGTGCAGACTCAGTATCAGCGCCGTGCCGACATGATGCCACAATTGGCCAAGATTGTCAAGGCCTATGCCAAGCATGAAAAAGAAACCTTTGAACAAGTTACAAAAGCTCGTGCTTCTGTAGGACAGGTGAAACTTGATGCCAATCATCTCACAGAAGCCAATTTAAAACAATTCACTGCTGCCCAGGGCGAGTTGGCCAATGCTTTCTCTAAGCTCATGCTTGTAGCAGAGAGATATCCAGAGCTTAAAGCCAGTGAGAACTTCAAGTCACTCCAGATTCAGGAGGAAGGTACCGAAAACCGCATCAGTGAAGCACGTCGCAAGTATAATGATGCCGTGCAGACTTATAATGTAAAGGTACGTCGTATGCCTAATGCTATCATTGCAAGCCTGTTTGGTTTTGATACGATGCCTAAGTTTGAGGCTTCAGAAGGTGCAGAGAAAGCCCCCGATTTGGATATTTAATCATATGATAGGAGTTCAATAATAATAAAGAAAGCTTTGTATTTCAAAATTTCTTTGTAACTTTGCAGAGATTTTAGAAATTTAAGGTAAAAAAGATATGAAACAGACCAAGATTGTAGCATCCATTAGTGATCGTCGCTGTGACCAAGACTTTATTCGCAAATTGTTTTTTGCCGGCATGAATGTGGTTCGTATGAACACAGCTCACGCCTCAGAAGAGGGAATCCGTACTATTGTGAAAAATGTGAGAGCCGTTTCTCCACATATTGGTATTTTGATAGATACAAAGGGCCCAGAGGTGCGTACCACAGGTGTGAAGGAACCTATCCATTATAAAACAGGCGACGTAGTGAAGATCTTCGGTCGTCCTGAAATGGATTCCACACACGACATTGTCAACTTGAGTTATCCTAATATTACCGACGACGTGAAGGTGGGTGACGACCTGCTCTTTGACGATGGTGAACTCGATATGAAGGTTATTGAGAATACAGGTCCCATGCTCGTTGCAGAGGTACAAAACGAGGGAACCTTAGGTGCTCATAAGAGTGTCAACGTTCCTGGCGAGCATATCGATCTCCCTGCACTGACAGAGAAAGACTGCAAGAACATCCAGTTGGCCATCGACTTGGATATTGACTTCATTGCCCATTCGTTTGTTCGTAATGCTGCCGATGTAAAGGCTGTTCAAGATATCTTGGATGAACATCATAGTGACATCAAAATTATTTCAAAGATCGAGAACCAGGAGGGTGTCGACAATATCGACGAAATCATTGAGGCTTCTTATGGTATCATGATTGCTCGTGGTGACTTAGGTATTGAGGTGCCTATCGAGAAAATACCTGGTATTCAGCGTCGCATCATTACCAAGTGTATCAAGGCTAAGAAACCAGTTATCGTGGCAACACAGATGCTCCATACGATGATTCATAATCCACGTCCTACACGTGCCGAGGTAACAGATATTGCCAATGCCATCTTCTATCGCACCGATGCTTTGATGTTGAGTGGTGAGACTGCCAGTGGTAAATATCCTCTCGAGGCAGTTCAGACCATGGCTCGTATCGCTGAGCAAGCTGAGAAAGATAAGTCGCCTATCAACGACATCGACCCTATGGAGTCTGGCAACATCGACCAGAAGCTCTTCCTTGCCCATGCTGCTATTGAAGCTACCAAGAAGTTGGGCGTCAAGGGTATTATCACCGATGGAGAAACGGGTCAGACAGCTCGTGACTTAGCAGCTTTCCGTGGTCCTAACCCTGTCCTTGCCATTTGTTACAAGGAGAAGCTTCAGCGTTGGCTCAATTTGAGTTATGGTGTCATTCCTATCGTTCAGAAAGACCAGATTTCAACGAAGGCTATGTTTACTGCAGCGGTGAGAATGCTTCGTCAGAAGGGTTATCTGGATGCTGAGGATAAGATTGCTTATCTGAGTGGTAGCTTTGGTGAAGGTGGTGGAACTACCTTTGTAGAAATCAATAAGGTTAGAAAGATCTTTGACAATAGTTATAGTTTCAATCTTCCTTCTAACGGTATTGAGGATAAGTAAAGTACTATACATGCAGAAATACGTCTTTTTTTTAACAAATATTTGACTAAACATTTGTACAATTAAGAAAAATGACGTACTTTTGCATGCAAAACCATAAAACAAAAATTGTCGACAATGAAAAAACTTATTAGTGCAGTAGTAGTCGCTTTAGCAATCATGTTGGTGCTTGGTAGTTGTGGAAGCGCCAAGCAAGTTGCTTATTTTCAAAACATTGACTCGCTTAATTTGAGAGCATCTAAGATGCTCTATGATGCTCGCGTGATGCCTAAGGATCAGTTGTCTATCATCGTTAAGGCTACCAGTGAGGAAGTAGCGAAACCTTTTAACATGAGTACAGAAGGTATTACTACAACAGGTGCTAATCAGAATTTACAGTATTATCTTGTCGACAATGAAGGCAACATCAATTTCCCCGTTGTAGGTAAAATTCATGTTGGTGGTCTTACAGGTCGTGAATGTGAGAGTTTGATACAGTCTAAGATACGCAGTTATTTTTCTCAGAACGAAGAACCTATGGTTACTGTGCGCATGGCAAGTTTCCGTGTGGTAGTAACAGGTGAAGTAGCTTCTCCTGGTGTCGTATCTGTTCCCAATGAGAAGATGAGTATCATCGAAGCCTTGGCTCAGAGTGGTGATTTAGGCTTACAAGGTAAGCGTAAGAACATCCTCTTGATACGTGAAGATGCCAATGGTGAGAAGAGTGCCCATCGTTTGGATATGACTGATGCCAATCTGATCAATTCTCCTTATTTCTATTTGCAGCAGAACGACATTGTTTATGTAGAGCCTAATGGTGCCAAGAAAGGTACTGCAGGTTTGAGTAACTCCGTTACCTTCTGGATTGGTCTTACCTCTTCTATATTGTCGTTGGCAGCATTGATCGTGAATTTGGCAAAATAGCCAAAACAAACACTTTGACTTTAAATATAAATCAGAAAATAATAGATATAATAAGAATATGTGTGGTATCGTAGGATATTTAGGTAAAGGTGATGCCTATCCAGCCCTTATCAAGGGTTTGAAACGCTTGGAATATCGTGGTTACGACTCTGCTGGCGTTGCCCTGATTAGCAAGGATGGTTCTCTTAACGTATATAAGACAAAAGGAAAGGTTGCCGACCTTGAGGCATATTGTGCTGACAAAGACATCTCTGGTTCTGTAGGAATTGCTCACACTCGTTGGGCCACTCATGGCGAACCATCTTCTGTCAATGCTCACCCTCATTATTCTTCATCGAAGAATCTCGCTATCATTCATAATGGTATCATCGAAAACTATGCTGCCATCAAGAAGAATCTGATGGCTAAAGGTGTAGAGTTTAAGAGTGATACCGATACAGAGGTGTTGGTGCAGCTCATTGAGTACATACAGGTCACCAAGGGGCTTGACTTACTGACTTCCGTTCAGGTAGCTCTTAGACAGGTTATCGGTGCTTATGCCATCGCTTTGTTGGACAAGAATGACCCTAACCAGATTATTGTAGCTCGTAAGCAGAGTCCTCTCG
Organism: Candidatus Segatella caccae; assembly: GCA_900556395.1. GTDB lineage: Bacteria > Bacteroidota > Bacteroidia > Bacteroidales > Bacteroidaceae > Prevotella > Prevotella caccae. The sequence continues at coordinate 12,327 of USOQ01000054.1, forward strand.
TGGTAGGTCTCGGCCAGGATGGTGAATTCTATTTAGGTTCCGATGCTACACCTATTATCGAATATACCGATCAGGTAGTTTATCTCGAAGATGGTAACATTGCCATTATGCGCCTTGGCGAGGAGTTGCAGGTTACCAATATTCAGAATGTCAAGCTTAATCCAGAGATTCAGACTGTAGATATGGACTTGGGACAGATAGAGAAGGGTGGTTTCCCTCACTTCATGCTCAAGGAAATTTTCGAACAGCCCGAGTGTCTTCGCAACTGTATGCGCGGCCGTGTGGTAAGTCGCACGGTAGAGACTCGTGTCATGACCGATGGTGACGAGAGTGCCATCAAGAAGGAGACCGAGATGGGCGTAGTACTGAGTTCTATTACTGACCATCGTCAGCAGTTGCTCAATGCCAAGCGCTTCATCATTGTGGCTTGTGGTACTTCTTGGCACGCAGGACTCATCGGTAAACAGATGATAGAGAACTATTGTCGTGTACCTGTAGAGGTAGAGTATGCTTCTGAGTTCCGTTATCGCAACCCTGTGGTTACGAAGGACGACGTAGTCATCGCCATCTCTCAGAGTGGTGAGACTGCTGATACATTGGCAGCCATTAAGTTGGCCAAGAAGCAGGGTGCTTTTATCTATGGCATCTGTAACTCTATTGGTTCAAGCATTGCTCGCGAGACTGATACGGGTACCTACATTCACGTAGGTCCTGAGATTGGTGTTGCTTCTACCAAGGCTTTCACAGGTCAGGTTACTGTTCTTACCCTTTTGGCTCTTGCCATTGGTAATGAGAAGGGTACCATTTCTGCTGATGAGTATCAGAACATCACAGAACAGCTTTGGCACACTCCTGAGAAGATGAAGGAGGTATTGAAGTTAAATAACAAGATTGCCGACTTGAGCCGCACATTCACCTATGCGCGTAACTTCATCTATTTGGGTCGTGGCTTCCAGTATCCTGTAGCTTTGGAGGGTGCTCTGAAGTTGAAAGAAATTAGCTACATCCATGCTGAGGGTTATCCTGCAGCAGAGATGAAGCATGGTCCTATTGCCCTCATTGATAGCGATATGCCTGTGGTAGTTATTGCCACTCACAACTTCATGTACGAGAAGGTTCTCTCTAACATTCAAGAGGTAAAAGCTCGTCAAGGTCGTGTCATTGCTATTGTCAGCAAGGGCGATGAGACTATTTCAAAGATTGCCGATGAAGTGATAGAACTTCCAGAGACCTTGGAGTGCCTTGAGCCATTATTGGCTACCATTCCATTGCAATTATTGGCCTACCATGTTGCTGTTTGCAAGGGTAAGGATGTTGACCAGCCAAGAAACTTAGCTAAGTCAGTTACTGTTGAATAATATATAGGGAATCGTCATTTATTGACGGTTCCCTTTTTTTAGACAGTTAAGTGTGATGTTGCCTTAGTTGGCAGGAACTGCAGAGTTCTACTCAGCATGGAGGATTGTAGCAGAAGAAAAGAAAAGAGTCACGGGGAGTTGAAAGGAGAAATAGGCGTCTATAAGCCAAGATGCATAAGAGGATATATTTAACTATAAGATACCAAGGATAATTAGAGAGATGGAACCATTAAAGCATGAATGTGGCGTAGCAATGATCAGATTGCTTAAGCCCTTATCGTATTATCAAGAGAAGTACGGCACGTGGATGTACGCACTCAACAAACTCTATCTCATGATGGAGAAGCAGCACAACCGCGGCCAGGAAGGTGCAGGTATGGCCTGTGTCAAGTTAGGTGGCAAGCCAGGACATGAGTACATGTTTCGTGAGCGTGCGGAGGGCAAGAACGCCGTGACCGAAATCTTCGGCAAGGCAAACGCCAACTTCAAGAACTTGACTCCCGAGCAGCTTGCTGATGCTCAGTTTGCCCAAGAAGAACTGCCTTTCGCTGGCGAACTCTACATGGGACACCTGCGCTACAGTACCACCGGAAAGAGTGGCATCCAGTATGTGCACCCATTCCTGCGCCGCAACAACTGGAAGGCGAAGAACCTCTGCCTTTGCGGTAACTTCAACATGACCAACGTAGATGAAATCTTCCAGGAACTGACCAGGCAGGGTCAGAGCCCACGCATCTACAGCGACACCTACATCATGCTCGAACTGATGGGGCACCGTCTGGACAGAGAGGTGGAGCGCAACTTCGTGGCTGCAAAGGCGATGGAGATGCAGAACACCGACATCACTAACTACATTGAGGACCACGTGAAGATGAGCAACGTGCTCAAGACCACGATGAAGGACTTCGACGGCGGTTATGTGGTCTGCGGTATCACCGGTTCGGGCGAGATGTTCTCCATGCGCGACCCTTGGGGCATCCGTCCTGCTTTCTATTACAAGAACGATGAAATCGTGGTAGTTTCCAGCGAGCGCCCAGTGCTTCAGACCACCTTCGACCTGGAAGCAGAGGAAGTGCAGGAGCTGATGCCGGGCACGGCACTTCTGGTGAAGAAGAACGGTGAGTGCTCCATCGAGCGCATCATGGAGCAGAAGGGCGATTCTGCCTGCTCATTCGAGCGCATCTACTTCAGCCGTGGTTCCGATAAGGATATCTATCAGGAGCGTAAGCAGTTGGGCGAGCAGTTGACCCAGCCTATCCTGAAAGCTGTCAATTATGATGTGGATAACACCGTTTTCAGTTACATCCCTAACACTGCAGAGGTGGCTTACTATGGTATGTTGAGCGGTTTCAAGAAGTATCTCAACGAAAGTAAGATTGAGCAGATTGCCAACCTCGACCATATTCCATCGAAAGAAGAATTATACGAAATTCTCGGTGACTTCGTCCGCTCAGAGAAGATAGCATGGAAGGATATCAAGCTCCGTACCTTCATCACCGAGGGCAACAGCCGCAACGACCTGGCGAGCCACGTTTACGATGTAACCTACGGAAGCATCGAGCCGAATGTGGATAACCTCGTCATCATCGATGACAGTATTGTGCGCGGTACAACCCTGAAGGAGAGCATCCTCCGCATCCTCGACCGTCTGCATCCTAAAAAGATTGTAGTCGTATCCAGTGCCCCTCAGATCCGTTATCCAGACTATTATGGCATTGATATGGCAAGACTGGAAGAGTTCTGCGTGTTCCGTGCAGCCATCCAACTTTTGAAAGAGCGCAAGATGGAGGATCTCATCGAGCAGACCTACGAGGCATGCAAGGCAGAACTTGCCAAGCCGAAGGAGGAGCAGGTGAACCCAGTTCGCGCCATCTATAAGCCATTCACCACCGAGGAAATCAACGAGAAGATAGTAGAGATGCTCCGTCCGGAAGGCATGACCACTCCTATCCAGCTCGTGTTCCAGAGCATCGAGGGCTTGCGCGAGGCGATACCAAACCACAAGGGCGACTGGTATTTCACCGGTCATTATCCAACCCCAGGCGGCACGAAGCTCTGCAACCAGTCGTTTGTGAACTATATCGAAAACGTTTATCATAAATAAGTGAAGAGTGAAGAACGAAGAGTGAAGAATTCATTTGCTCTTATAAGTAAGAAAATAAAGAATCAAATGTCAGATATGAAAAAAGTAACCTTAGTTTTGAGCGATGGAACCAAGTTCCATGGCAAATCTTTTGGATACGATGCTCCTGTAGCGGGCGAGGTTGTGTTCAACACAGCCATGATGGGATATCCAGAGAGTTTGACCGACCCTTCTTATGCCGGTCAGTTGATGACCCTTACTTTCCCTCTTGTAGGTAACTATGGTGTGCCTCCATTTACTTTCGAAGCAAATGGCTTGCCTACTTTTATGGAAAGTGACAAGATTTATGCTTCTGCCATCATTGTGAATGATTACAGTGAGCAGTACAGCCACTGGAATGCAGTGGAGAGTCTTGCTGACTGGTTGAAGCGTGAGAAGGTGCCAGGAATCACCGGCATCGACACACGTGAGTTGACTAAGGTGCTCCGTGAGCATGGTGTGATGATGGGTAAGATTCTCTTTGATGATGAACCAGACAACATCCCTGAGGCTAACTACGAGGGTGTAAACTTCGTTGACCAGGTGAGCTGCAAGGAGATTATCCGCTACAATGAGGGTGCCGGCAAGAAGGTGGTTCTCGTTGACTGCGGTGTGAAGGCAAACATCATCCGTTGCCTCATCAACAGAGGCGTAGAGGTGATCCGTGTGCCTTGGAATTACGATTACACCGATATGGACTTCGACGGATTGTTCCTGGCCAATGGTCCTGGCGACCCAGACATGTGCGAGGATGCAGTAAACATTATTCGCAAGCAGATTAGCCAGAGCCGCAAGCCTATCTGCGGTATCTGTATGGGTAACCAGTTGCTTTCCAAGGCAGCCGGTGCTACTATCTATAAGTTGAAGTATGGTCACCGTTCACACAACCAGCCAGTGCGCATGGTAGGAACCAACAATTGCTACATCACCTCTCAGAACCACGGTTATGCCGTTGATGCCAAGACATTGGGCAACGACTGGGAGGAACTCTTTGTCAATATGAATGATGGCTCTAACGAGGGTATCCGTCACAAGGTGAACCCTTGGTTCTCAAGTCAGTTCCACCCAGAGGCTTGCTCAGGCCCAGTGGATACGGAGTTCATGTTTGATAAGTTTGTAGAAACACTTAAGTAAGTGAAGAACGAAGAGTGAAGAATTCAATTGATTTTATTGTAATTTAGGAAAATAATGAAAGACGAAAATATAAAGAAGGTGCTCCTCTTAGGTTCTGGAGCCTTGAAGATCGGTGAAGCAGGTGAGTTCGACTACTCAGGTTCGCAGGCCCTGAAGGCATTGCGCGAGGAAGGTATCGAGACTGTGCTCATCAACCCGAATATCGCAACCGTACAGACATCAGAAGGTGTTGCCGACCAGATTTACTTCCTGCCAGTGCAGCCATACTTCGTAGAGCGTGTCATCCAGAAGGAGAAGCCAGACGGTATCCTCCTCAGCTTCGGTGGTCAGACAGCCCTCAACTGTGGTGTGGAACTCTATCGCCAGGGCATCCTGGAGAAATATAATGTCAAGGTGTTGGGTACTCCAGTACAGGCTATCATGGATACTGAGGACCGTGAGCTCTTCGTAGAGAAGCTGGATGAAATCAACGTTAAGACCATTAAGAGTGAGGCTTGCGAGAACATCGAGCAGGCCCGCAAGGCTGCTGCCGAACTCGGTTATCCTGTTATCATCCGTGCTGCTTACGCCTTGGGTGGACTCGGTTCAGGTTTCGCAGACAACGAGGAGGAGCTGAACAAGCTCGCTGAGAAGGCCTTCTCTTTCTCTCCACAGGTATTGGTAGAGAAGAGCTTGAAGGGCTGGAAGGAGATTGAGTATGAGGTGGTTCGCGACCGTTACGACAACTGTATCACCGTTTGTAACATGGAGAACTTCGACCCACTGGGCATCCATACCGGTGAGAGTATCGTTATCGCTCCATCTCAGACCCTGAGCAATGCTGAGTATCATAAGCTCCGTGCCCTCGCCATCAAGATTATCCGTCACATCGGAATCGTGGGTGAGTGTAACGTGCAGTATGCCTTCGACCCTAAGAGCGAGGATTATCGTGTAATCGAGGTGAATGCCCGCTTGAGCCGTTCATCTGCCTTGGCTTCTAAGGCTACCGGTTATCCTCTTGCCTTCGTTGCAGCCAAGCTCGGTATGGGCTACGGTCTGTTCGAGTTGAAGAACTCTGTAACCAAGACCACATCTGCCTTCTTCGAGCCTGCATTGGACTACGTGGTATGTAAGATTCCACGTTGGGACTTGTCTAAGTTCCGTGGCGTAGATAAGGAGTTGGGTTCATCTATGAAGTCAGTAGGTGAGGTAATGGCCATCGGCCGCAACTTCGAGGAGGCCATCCAGAAGGGTCTTCGTATGATTGGTCAGGGCATGCACGGCTTCGTAGAGAACAAGGAGCTTGAAATCGATGATATCGATGCAGCATTGCGCGAGCCAACAGATAAGCGTGTGTTCGTGATTTCAAAGGCTATGCACAAGGGCTATACCGTAGATCAGATTCACGACTTGACCAAGATTGACAAGTGGTTCCTTGAGAAGTTGAAGCACATCATCGACATCGACGAGGAGATGAAGAAGTGCAATATCAATACCATCGGTCAGGATCTGCTCCGTTCTGCTAAGGTTTATGGTTTCACAGACTTCCAGGTTGCTCGTGCCGTAGGCTTGGAGCAGGAGTTGGGCAACATGCACAAGGCTGCCCTTCTGGTTCGCAACAAGCGCAAGAGCTATGGCATCCTGCCTGTAGTGAAGCAGATTGATACCCTGGCAGCAGAGTATCCTGCTCAGACCAACTACCTCTATGTAACCTACGCAGGCGTGAAGAGTGACATCACTTTCGAGAACGACCACCGTTCTATCATCGTACTCGGTTCGGGAGCTTACCGCATCGGTTCTTCCGTAGAGTTCGACTGGTGTGGCGTTCAGGCATTGA